>JALUJC010000097.1:303-4384 GCA_027053375.1 Caldifarciminota bacterium | reverse complement strand
CGTTATTCAGCGTATTGCGGCCGGGGAGGTCATTGAACGGCCCGCTTCGGTGGTTCGGGAAGCCGTGGAAAATGCCCTGGATGCGGGGGCACGTCACATCCATGTACGGATTGTGGAGGGAGGGAAGCTTGAAATCCGGGTGGAAGACGATGGGGCGGGGATCCATAAAGAAGATCTGCCCCGGGTAGTGGAGCGGTTTACCACCAGCAAAATCCGCGACGAAGAGGATCTGGAGCGTGTATCCACCCTTGGGTTTCGCGGAGAAGCACTGTATGCCATTGCGGTTTCCGGTCGTCTCACCCTGATCACACGGACCCGGGACGAGGAACACGGCTGGAAAGCGGAATACCAGGATGACCGTTTGATACGGCTGGAACCTGCCCCCCGACCCGTGGGAACCACGCTGGTGCTTCGGGACCTGTTCCATCATCTCCCGGCGCGACGCGCCTATCTGGGGAGTGTCCGCCAGGAGACCCGGCGGGTGGTGCAGGTGATGGAAGCCATGGTTCTGGCTCATCCGGATCGCAGTTTTGTACTGGAAAACGAAAAAAGGATCCTGGTCCACGCGCCTGCCGTCCCTGATGTGAAAGAACGTCTGGGGCAGCTTTTCGGGGAGGCGTTTCTTGAGCGGCTGAAGCACCGCACATTTCAGGGAGAAAGCTGGGAAGGGGAAATCTGGTTCAGTTCCCCGGAGGATCTTGCAGGAAACACAGCCTTTCAATGGATTGTGGTCAATGGCAGGGTGGTGCGGGATGATCGTTTACGCGGGTTGATCTACCGTGCGCTGGAAATCCCTCCGGGACATCATCCCAGGTTTTTGCTGGTTCTGCGGGTGGATCCAGCATGGGTGAACTGGCATATCCATCCCCAGAAACGGGAAGTTCGCTTTCACCCGGATCTTCCAATTCACCGGGTGCTTTTTGAGACGCTCCGGGGCGCTGTCCCTGGCTCCGGGAAGGATGCGCCTTCTGCTCTCAGGCAGACGCCCCCGCCATCTTCACGCGTGCAGGAACCTCCACGTCCTTCTACGGAGCGGGCCACCCTGTTCGCGCCTTCGCTAGGGGGTAACCAGCCTCTGTACGCTCCAGAAAAGACAGCCTCTCTTTCCTCCGTGCGGGGTGTTTTCGTGCATCAGGTCTTTGCCACCTACCTGGTCTTTGAGCAGGAAGGGGAACTCTGGATGGTGGATCAGCATGCCGCCCATGAACGGGTGATCTATGAGCAACTTCTTCAAAAAGGAGACCAGCCCCGGGAACTCCTTTTCCCTCTGGTGGTCCACCTCTCCCCGGAGGAACGGAGCCTCGTGGAAGAACTGGAGGAAGAACTGAAGCGTACGGGATTTCGGTTTCGCCAGGTTTCCGGAGATGCCCTGATCCTGGATGCCATTCCATCCGCTTTTCAGTATGAACTGGATGCAGAAGCGTTTCGTGCTCTGCTGCATGAAGTGGCCCACGGATCAGGAGAACACCGCCTGGACCGGTATCGCAAAACCGTGGCGTGTAAAGCCGCTGTCAAAGCAGGGGATGTGCTTGCTCCGGAGGCACGGACCCGGTTGATTGAGGCCTGGCTGGCCTGCAAAACCCCGCAGTTCTGCCCTCATGGGCGTCCGGTGGTGTATCGGATCACGCGCCGGGAGCTGGATCGGAAGTTTCACCGCCCCGGATCTCAGGCATCGGGAGGAAAAGGGGCAGCAGGTAGGGAAGAGAAGCCAGGGTAAGAACGGGCGCAAGCCCATATTGATCGGCTGCCCATCCCATAGATACACTGCCCCCCACAAAAGCAAGCGCGCCCAGGAATTCCTTGAGGGCAAAGGCACTTCCACGAGTATTTCTGGGATAGATACGCTGCAACAGCGTGTCCACGCCCACCAGGAGTGGCGACATCACCAGTCCGGCAAACAGGCTGCCCCCCAACCACGCAGCGGGGGTCTGAACCTGTCCGGCCAGGGCAATCATGCCTCCCATCAGGAGACTGCTGAACCGGATCAGCAGGGGAAGCCAGCGTTCCGGGAGCATTCCCAGGCCCACAATGCCGATTCCCAGCCCCACCGCAAGAAGACCTCCTGCCATTCCCACACCGGTGTTGTGGAGTTCAAGTCCTTGCTGAATCACGGGAATCAGGAGGGTAAAGGCAACGGCGCTGCTCCAGAACATCAGGGCACCTCCAGCCAGGGGGAGCAGACCCGGCCGCAGGGGGATGGGGTTCCACCGGCGGGGTTGTTGCGCCTGCGTGTGGCGGTGCGTGCTTTTTCGTGGGGGAGCAGAAGGCAGGCGTAAAAGGAGCAGGAAGGAGAGGGTGTAGGTCAGAGCATTGGCCACCAGGGCCTGCATGGGGCCGAGAACATCCGTCAGCCATCCACCCAGAACCGCGCCCACCACGGTGGTCAGACGAACCACCACGGCATTCCAGGCGTTGGCAGGCAGAAGCAGGCGGGATGGTACGAGATCCGGAAGGTAGGCACTTTTGGCTACATTAAAGAGCAGCGTCCATCCCACAAGGAAGAAGACACCAGCGTACACCGCCATTAGAGAGGGACGGCGATGGCTGACCAGCGCCAGTGCCACGAGCAGGAGTGCCCGGACAAGATCTGCCGTGAGCAGCAGTCCCTTTCGGGAGAACCGGTCGCTCATATACCCGGTGAAGGGGGAGAGAAGCAGCACGGGGAGCGCAAGGGCGATGCTCATAGATCCGAATGCGCCGAATTCCCCGGGGCGCAGCAGGGCAAGAAGGCCGATGATGGCCATGTGCCCGAGCCGGTCGCCAATCTGCGAGATCCCGTTGGCGGCGGTTAAAAAGAGGTATGCAGGGTGCTTCAGCAGATCACGGGGATTCGCGGCAGGTTCCATCGGGGAAAAGAGAAGCGGAGGGGGTGGGATTTGAACCCACGAGGGAGTTTTCGCTCCCTATGCGATTTCGAATCGCACCCCTTCGGCCGCTCGGGCACCCCTCCGCATGGTGTTTATTTCGCAAACTGGAAGAACCACTCTGGAAGGTAACCGATGAGGCTCTGGAGCTGGCCGGTGAAGATCAGGACACCCATCGCCACCAGCAAAAGACCGGATGCGATTTCCACCCAGCGAAGGTAGCGGCGAATGCGCTTGAAAGCCACCAGAAATCCCTGGATAAACAGTGCGGAAAGGATGAAGGGAATCCCCAGACCAAGAGAGTAAATGCCCAGAAGGCCCATCCCCTGCACCAGGGTCTTCTGGGAGGCGGCCAGGGTGAGGATGCCCACAAGAATGGGACCGATGCAGGGGGTCCAGCCAAAGGCAAAGGCCGTACCCATCACAAAGGAAGAGACATACCCCCCGCGCCGGGTTTGAACATGTGCTTTCTTTTCGTAGTTCAGGAAAGGGATCTGGTAGATGCCGGTGAGGTGAAGTCCCAGCACGATGATCAGCACGCCGGCAATTTTTTCAAAGAATCCCTTGTTTTGCTGGAGAAACTGACCAATCGCGGAAGCCGCAGCACCCGAAAGCACAAACACCAGGGTGAATCCGAGTACGAACACCAGGCTGGTCAGAAAAACCCGGGACATGAGCACACGAACATCACGGAGATCCTTGAGTTCGTCCAGCGTCATGCCTGTGATAAAAGAAATATACCCCGGGATCAGGGGCAGCACACAGGGTGAAAGAAAGGACAGAATTCCTGCCCCCAGCGCAGTCCACATCGTCACCTGTTCGATTCCATTCATGGCGGTAAGTATACGCGATCACTGGGGATCCTTCAAAGTACAGCATTGGAACGATTCTGTTTGACCCGCTGATTGCAGATCCCGTATAATTCCGGCGATGGATTTCCCCACGGTGGAAAAGGAATTCTTCCGGCGGGTGTCTCCACGCATGAAGGGCACCCGGCTGGACCAGTACATTACGCAGTCCGGTATTGGCCTGACCCGCAGTCAGGTAGAAAAACTGATCCAGGCGGGAAGGGTCCGCGTCAACGGGATGGTGGTGCGCAAACCGGGGTATCGGGTGAAACCCGGGGATGAGGTCCACGCCGAGTTTGAGCTCCAGGTCAATCATCCCATGGTGGCGCAGCCGGAACTGGAGCTGCCCATTCTGTATGAGGATGAGGA
>JALUJC010000097.1:0-293 GCA_027053375.1 Caldifarciminota bacterium | reverse complement strand
GTATACGCGATCACTGGGGATCCTTCAAAGTACAGCATTGGAACGATTCTGTTTGACCCGCTGATTGCAGATCCCGTATAATTCCGGCGATGGATTTCCCCACGGTGGAAAAGGAATTCTTCCGGCGGGTGTCTCCACGCATGAAGGGCACCCGGCTGGACCAGTACATTACGCAGTCCGGTATTGGCCTGACCCGCAGTCAGGTAGAAAAACTGATCCAGGCGGGAAGGGTCCGCGTCAACGGGATGGTGGTGCGCAAACCGGGGTATCGGGTGAAACCCGGGGATGAGGTC
>JALUJC010000096.1 GCA_027053375.1 Caldifarciminota bacterium | reverse complement strand
GAAGGGGAAGACGTGCCCCTCAGGAAGTCCACCCAGACGGAGCAGGGGAAGGCTGGAAGAGAGCGGTTGTGCGCGTTCCCAGAGCGGCCTCCGATGACACAGATCCTGGATCAGGTCTTCGCTGGGAGGAACTTCTCCCACCCAGATCAGGGGTTCACAGCGGAACGGCTCATTCTCCAGAACCTCAAACAGCCCAAGGCTGCGTACGTCGGACATCCGTTTGAGGAGCGTCAGCAGGGTATGAAGGCCCTCACCTCGAAGTTCTCCCAGCAGGAATTCCTCAGCCTGGGTGAGCAACCCCCGCATCTCGGATTCCTTCTCCTGAAAAGCCATCAGAAAGGAGAGAAGACCGGACACCACGTACAGCACGTCCAGAAACTCCATGGCCTCCTCAGGAGGCATCACGCGGAGATAGGCGAAGGGGGGATGCCCCGGAAGCTGCAGCGGGATTTCCAGGCCGGCTTCCCCTTTATCCGTGGTCGGCACCACCGCGACCTGGAGCCCGGTGGATTCCTGGAGATAGTGAATCAGCTCTTCTTCTGCACTTCCGGCCTCCAGAACGCGTTTGAGAACGGGTTCAAGCCCGAGGTAGAACCGAAGTTTGCTTTCCTGGGTCATGAGGCTGGAACCTCCATGCGGAATGCTTCCACGGCAAGGGCGTGACGGGGATCCCCCAGCGTCAAAAATACGCCTTCCACGCCAGGTCGGCGGTCCTCCACCGTGAACGGCTGGGGGAGCCCGGTTCGGAAGCGGCGGATGGCCTCTTCCCGACGGATACCAATGACACCGTCCAGGCCACCGCACATGCCCGCATCCGTGATATACGCTGTTCCTCTGGGAAGAATCCGGGCGTCCGAGGTTTGCACGTGGGTGTGCGTTCCCACCACCGCACTGACCCGTCCATCGGCGTCCAGTGCGAACGCCAGTTTTTCTGAGGTGGTTTCGGCATGAAAATCCACCAGCACATGCGCATGTTCAGGGATCTTCTCCAGCAGGCGATCCAGGGTGTGGAAGGGGTTGTCGTAAAGACCTGTGAAAAGACGACCCAGGAGGTTGAGGATCACCAGGGTCTGGTTTTCCACGTCCAGGGCAACCCACCGCTGTCCCGGTGCCTCGGGGGGGAGGTTGGCCGGGATGACCAGCCGGTCCAGGTGATCCACTGCCGGAAGAAGGTCTTTCTGATCATAAACGTGGTTGCCCAGCGTGAGCACGTCGATGCCCAGATCACGCAGTTCTTCATAAACGGCGGGAGTGATGCCTTTTCCCCCGGCTGCATTTTCAGCGTTGGCCACCACCACGTGGGGTTGAAAACGCGCCCGGAGTTGAGGAAGCAGCGCCTGAACAGCACGGCGACCCGGTCGTCCCACAATGTCTCCCAGAAAAAGGAGACGAAGGGGCGTCATCGTGCGTACTCCACCGCGCGGGTTTCTCTTACCACCACCACACGGATCTGTCCGGGATACTCCATCTCGTTCTCAATACGTTCTGCGATGGCCCGGGCCAGCTCAAAGGCTTCCGTGTCGCTCACCTTATCGGCCTGGACCATGATGCGGAGTTCCCGACCTGCATGGATGGCATAGGCCTGTTCCACCCCCATGAAACTGTGGGCGATTTCCTCCAGCTTCTGGATGCGTTTGATGTACGCTTCCACATTCTCCCGCCGTGCACCGGGGCGGGAACCGCTGATGGCATCGGCAGCTGCCACCAGGAAGGCGACAGGATGCTGCATGGGCACGTCGCCGTGATGCGCCGCGATGGCATTCACCACCACATCGTTTTCACCATATCGTTTGGCAAGCTGAGCTCCGACCTGTGCATGGGGACCTTCGAGGCGGTCGGATGCCACCTTCCCGATATCATGAAGCAATCCGGCCCGTTTCACAAGTTCTTCATTGATGTGGAGATCGCCTGCCATGATGGCGGCCAGTCGGGCAACCTCAATGGAGTGGTAATAAAGGTTCTGGCCATAACTGGTCCGGAATTTCATGCGCCCAACAAGCTTCAGGAGTTCAGGGTGAAGGCTGGAAATCCCAAGTTCCACCACCGCCTGTTCTCCAAGGCGCAACAGATGCTCCTCAAATTCTTCTTCCACCTTCTTCACCACTTCCTCAATCCGTGAAGGGTGGATGCGGCCATCCTGAAGCAGTCGTTCCAGCGCAAGTTTGGCCATTTCGCGTCGGACCGGATCAAAGCTGGAGAGCGCCACGGCTTCGGGCGTGTCGTCAATGATGACCTCCACACCGGTCAGGTTTTCAAAGGTTCGGATGTTGCGTCCCTCTCGGCCAATGATTCTGCCTTTCATGTCGTCCGAGGGAATGGGCACCACGGTCACGGTGGTTTCCGCAGTGTGACTGGCTGCACAGCGCTGGATGGCGGTGGCGATCATCTCACGGGCTTCCTGTTCTGCTTTTTGCCTGGCTTCTTCACGGATTTTGTACAGCAGCTGCGCAGCCTCATACCGTGCCTGCATTTCCACGTGCTTGAGAAGTTCCTGTTTGGCCTGTTCGCGGGTCATCCGGGCCACCTCTTCCAGTTTTTCGGTGACCCGTTTGATGTTCTGGTCAAGTTCCTGTTCTTTGGCCTGAAGCGACCGATCACGATCCTCCAGCTGTGCCTCCTTCTTTCGGAGATCCCGCTCCCATCGAGCCAGTGTCTCGTTCTTTTTCTCCAGCTGTCGTTCCTGTTCACGAATCTCTTTACGAATGCCTTTGATTTCCTGAAGAAACTGCCGTCTTTCCTCGTCAATCTCTTTTCGGGCTCTACGCACAATGTGATCCGCCTTGCTCTCAGCGCGCTGGCGGATTTTGGTGGCTTCCTGCTGGGCTCTTCGGAGGATTTCCTCCGCGGTACCGTGGGATTCTTCCAGTTTTCGCAGATAGGAACGCCGAAAGAACCAGATGCCCAGGACGGCACCCAGGGCTGTCCCTGCGAGCAGGGACAGAAGTCCGATCAATCCATCCAGAAAACTCATCCTTTCCCTCCTTCAAACATACGCACCAGGAGATCCCTATACCCCACGGATCGTCAGCCCCTTTGCCCGCAGTCGCTCAATGAGGGTCCAGAACTCCCGATCCACCTCTTCGTCCGTTAGGGTACGATCGGGGGCCAGGTAGGTGAGGGCAAAAGTCAGAGAACGCCGATCCGGAGGAAGAGGATCCCCCTCATACACATCCACCAGCTGAATATGGATCAGATGCTCGGTTCGTTCTTTCCATAACAGATCCCGCAGTTCCGCATATCTCTTGCGTTTCTCTACCAGAAGGGAGACATCCCTGCGGGCTTCCGGAAAGGTGGGGATATTCCGGAAGGTGCGCAGAGGGGTAAGATGCGGAGGCAGGGTCCACTCCAGGGCATAGACGGGCTGTTTGATCTCAAATCTTCGCAGCAGGGGGGTGGAGAGTTCACCGATCCATCCCGGGAGATCCCCCAGGGTAAACCGGGAACCTTCCCGCAGAAAATCGGGTTTGTCCTTTTCCCAGCGCAGGGAAAGGCCGAATCGCTCCACCAGCATATCCAGGACAGCCCGGATTTCCCAGAAATCAGGGCGCAGAATCCCCGCGTGGGGACGGGTTTCTCCACTGCCGGACAGCACCACAGCGAGACGCGCAGGTTCCTCGGGAAGGGATTCAGGATTCTTCCACAGAAACACAGTGCCCACCTCGTAGAGCGCGATCCAGGGCTGACGTGCGTGAAGGTTTCGCCGAACCGCCTGCAGAAGTCCTGGAATCAGGGATGTGCGTAGATACCGGTAGCGTTCTCCCAGAGGGTTGGCGATTCGGACCCATCGTTCCGAAGGAGCGAAGGGCCGAACTTCTTCTTCACTGGCAAACTCCACAGAAACCACACGGGTGTATCCCAGTCCCTGAAGCAGGGGGTGCACGTTTCGGTCCCGGGGTGGGCGATATCCCACAAAAGACGATCCCTGTTCCGGTTCGGCGGGAATCCGGTCATACCCCACCAGGCGAAGCACCTCCTCAATCAGGTCTTCTTCCCGGTGGAGATCCACCCGATGGGAAGGGAGCAGCACTTCCCACCCCTGTGCGTGGGGCTTAACATCCGGGGCAAGACGGCGAAGCACCTGTTCCAGTTCCTTCCCGTCCAGGTGGACACCGGCAATCCGATGAAAGCGGGAAGTGCGGAAGACCAGCGTTCGCGGTTCAGGTTCTGATCCAACCACCACAGGGGGCGCAATCCGGACCGTACGCTGATGCTGATGAAGCAGGTGCAAGAACCTGGAAGCTGCTTCTTTTGCAGAGGAAACGGTCATCCCGCGCTCAAACCGTCGGGCGGCCTCGGTGGAAAGGCCAAAGCGAAGCACCGCCTCCCGGATCAGAGGGGGTGCGAACACCGCACTTTCCAGAAGAATCCGCCGGGTCCCCTCCTGAACACCACTCTCCCGCCCT
>JALUJC010000095.1 GCA_027053375.1 Caldifarciminota bacterium | reverse complement strand
CGGATGCTTATGCGAACCGAACAGGCACCTATCGGTTCCGGATCCTGGAGGCGCTGACAGGGCTGTCCTGGCGGATTACCCACCGGCTGGGCCTGGGATTCTCCATGCGCATGGTCTATGCCCAGGCACATCCCTATACCGGCGCAGCCATTGGGGCGAACCTCGGATTATCCTATCGTCCCAGTGACTGGATGTCGCTGGGGATGGCCGTGGACAATGTGGTTCCTCCCTCCATTGCGATGAATCATCTGATCCAGACTTTCCCCCTTGTCTTTCGGGGAGGATTGCTGCTTGAACCCGCGCAGAACATACGTTTTGGGCTATCCGTGCTGAAACCCTCCGATGCGGGTATCCAGATCGGTATCGGTTCCGCCGTGCGTCTTCTCCAGGTGCTGGAACTCTCGGCCGGATGGGATACGCGGAACATCTCAGCAGGTGTGGGGCTTGCCACCGAGCTTCCCTTTGGGGTAACGGAGGTCTACTACGCCTATAGCTATCCCTACGGAAAGCGGTATGCCTATGCCCCTTCTTCCCGGATTGAGATGCGATTCCGGCAGGATCGCTATCCAATCCGTGCCTTTGCTGACCCGGGTGTGGTGGAAGAGCCGGGACGGGAACTGATTCGAATTCGTCTGGTGATCGGTACACGCAGTCCGGTTCGCCGCTGGTCGCTGGAAATCTACCGTACCACCGGGGAATTTGTCCGGCGTTTTGAAGGAAAGGGGGCACCTCCGCTTCTTGTGGAATGGGATGGACGGGATCGGACCGGACGGGTGGTCCCCTCCGGAACGTACAGTTACTGGCTTCGGGTGGAAGAATCCTCCGGGCAGCATCATGAGGCGCACGGCAAACTGGTGCGTTTCCTGGAGATGGAAGAATGATCGAGATCCTTCTGGCAGTTCAGCTGGCCACGCCTTCCTTCCCGCAGGGGTTCTGGGAAGCAGAGCAGGCGTTTCTTCGCGGAGAACTCGGGCGTGCGGAATCTGTACTGGTTTCCCTGAAGGGAGAGGCGCGTCGTCAGGGGTACGAACGAGAGTGGCGTTTTCGCATGCTGGAGTTGCAGCTCCACAAAGGAGAATTTAAGCGACTGCAGAAGGATGCACGCAAACTGGCAAAACAGGCGCGGGGAACCTATCTTGAGGCACCTGCCCGGGTGCTTACCGCACTGGCTTCCTTTTTCCTGGGGGACACCACCACCATCCGTAAGGAAATCCTTCATCTTCAGGACACCCCTGCCTTTCAGGATTTCTGGGGGATTTCCTTTATGGAGGGCCTCCGTGCCTATCTGGCAGGCGACCTGGAGCAGGCCAAGAGTTCCCTTCTGGAGGTCCCCACCCCGCTGGGGCAGTTCTTGCTGGCCAGGGTCTATACGGAGTTGCGAATCCCGGCGGAAGCTCTGGCCATCCTGCAGAAAGTCAAAGCGCAAACGGAATCTCAGGAACTCAAAGCCCTGGCGGATTACAGCATGATTGAGACCCTGCTGATGTACGGGGATGCGGATGGAGCACTGATGAAAGCACGGAATTTCCTGGTGGTTCATCCCGGTCACCCCCTCACCCCCATGGCCACATTCCTGAAAGGGGTTGCCCAGTTTCAACTGAAACGCTACCAGGATGCGTACACCACCCTCAACCCGCTCGCCGGGGATTCCACCTTCCCCCTCTACGCCTATGCCTCGTATTTTGCGGGCGTTGCACGCCTTATGGACAAGGGGGACAGCCTGGCCGTGACCCTGCTGGAACGGGCGCGGCGGCAGGGGGATGATGCCCTGCTCTCCACCATGGCAGTGGTGCAGCTGGCACGACAGGCGATGGAACAAAAGGATACCGCACGGACAATTTCCTATGTTTCCCAGCTCCCTTCGTTGTTTGCTTCCATTGGTGATGGGGAAACCGGACTCTATCTGGCGGCGGTCACCTCCAGGGAACTCGGGGAATATGACCAGTCGGCCCGTTATGCGGATGAACTTCTGAAAAACGGGCGAAAGGATCATCCGTTGATGGGACCGGGTGCGGCCCTTCTTCTGGAGGCCATGTTGCGCTCCCAGCCCGGAGAGGTGGCCACGGCCACGGGCCGGATCTACCAGAAACTGGTCACGGATCAGGCACCTCTCTGGAACGCCTATTACATGTTTGCCCTGGGTGAAGCCCTCTACAGTGTGGGAAGTGTGTTTCAGGCAGAGACCCTCTATCGGAATGTGCTGGATCAGGAACCTCCGGATCCCCGTTTGATGGGGCTCGCACGAACGGGACTGGCATGGTGTTATCTCCACGAAAAACGCGATGTTCAGGCCAAAAGGCTCTTCCATGAAGTAACCCGTGTGGCGGAGGATACCCTCATTCTGGTGCAGGCACTCTATGGTCTGGGAGTGGCGCACTTCAACCTCCAGGAATACGATTCAGCTTTTCAGTCTTTTGCTGCGGTGGTGCAGCTTCGGCCTCAGGATCCGGAAGTGACGCCGGAAGTGCTCTATAACCAGGGTCTGGCAGCCTTCGCGCTGAAATACTACGGGGATGCGGTTGCAGCCTGGGAGAAGGTGGTTCGGGAGTTCCCTAAAGCGTCGAAAGCCCCGGAAGCCGCCTTCCGTGCGGCAGATCTTTATGCCCGTGCAGGAAAATCCGAGCAGGCGCTTGCACTGCTGAACTGGCTAATCGAGTCACATCCCCGATCCCCCCGTACACCCGAGGCACTGCTGAAAATTGGTCAGGTTTACTACAACAAAGGGGAATATCGTTCTGCACTGTCTGCCTATGAGAAGTTCATGCAGTTCTACCCGAACCATCCGCTGAAGCCCACTGTTGAACAGGCCATGCAGCAGGCTTACTACGCACTATCTCAGCAAGATCCAAAAGCTGTGCAGGAGTTTGCACAGCGGTTCACCACCTCCGATCTGGCGGCCAGCGCACTTTTTGACCGTGCATCTCAGCTTTATCGGGAAGGGAAAAAGGAGGAATCGGCCGAGACCTTCCTGCAGGTTGCGCTGGATTTCCCCAAGAGTGATCTGGCACCCAAAGCCCTGATGAACGCCGCACAGATCTATACAGCCCTGGAAAAGTGGGAGGATGCGGCAGCTGCCTATGAAAAATATCTGGCTTTCTACCAGGAGAAACGTGCCCAGGCCCTGTTCGGGCTGGGAACGGTGCGTGTGCAGATGGGGGCTTATCCTCAGGCCATTGAGGTTCTGGAACTTTTCCGGGAGGAATTCCCGGATCACGAATTGCTGCCCGATGCACTGAAGAACCTTGCAGTGGCTTATCTCAAGGCCGGGCGAACGCGGGACGGGATCCTGACCCTCCTGGACGCGGCCCGGGGCTACGCCAGCAAAGGAGCCATGGAGGAAGCCAGCCAGCTCCTGACCTATGCAGAATCCGTGGCTCCGGATGAGGATCTTCGGCATCAGGTACAGCAAGCCAGAGCGCGTATACAAGGAGGTTCACCGTGATTCTCGGGAAGTCTCTTGCGCAGATTTTTCTTTCCAGCTGGGTTATGCAGGCGTTGCTGCTGACCTCCATTGCCATGCTGGCGCTCACCTTCGAACGGGTGTTCTTCTATCTTCGGATCCGGCTCCCCTTTGACCGGCTTCATTCAGCACTGAAAGTGGGGTTGCAGACCGGAAAAATCCGGGAAGCGCTGGCGGCCTATCTCCACTCCCCTTCTCCCCTGATCCAGGTGCTCAAGGCAGGCATTCAAAACATACAGGCGGATCCTTCCAGTCTCCAGGAAATCATGGAAATTGCGCTACTCCAGGAACGGGGCAGACTCACCCGTTCGCTCTCCGGACTCTCCACCATTGTGGCCATCTCGCCTCTCCTCGGGTTGCTGGGTACGGTGATCGGGCTGATCAACGCCTTCTACAACATTGTGGTGACCGGTTCCGGAGGACCCGAGGTGGTCGCAGGAGGGATCGCCGAAGCCCTGCTTACCACGGCCTTCGGGTTGATCATTGCCGTCCCTGCTCTGATTATCCGGAACTACTATTTCAAGAAAGCCAACGACCTCACCCTGCAGGCGGAGATCCTGATGAAAGAGATTGTGTCCTATCGGGAACGTCTGCAATCCCGGTAAGCGCTGTTTGTGTGAAGTGCTGGGGGCGAAACGGCGGCCGCCGTTTCGCCCCCTTTTTCATTCAGGGCTGTAACGTTTCCTGTGGTACCCCGTATCTTATGTGATCGCTGAAAAAAGGAGGTGACCCATGGGTACGTGGGTGGGCGTGTTGATGAGTTTGCTGGCTTTTGTGGTTGCGCCCGGTGATACCTTTCGTGGCGATGTCCGGCTCTCTGGCGAGGATGTGGTGATTCACGGTGTGGTCCAGGGAGATCTTGAGGTGATGGGGGGGGATGTGATGGTCAACGGTCGGGTGACGGGCGATGTGGAACTCGTGGGCGGAGATCTGTATGTGGCCGGTGTGGTGG
>JALUJC010000094.1:1268-4447 GCA_027053375.1 Caldifarciminota bacterium | reverse complement strand
CGCACATCCTTCTCGTCCGGTGTGTATCCGTGTGCCTGTGCCCGGCGACGGACCTCCTCCATCAGGACAGGATCCGGGGTTTTCCGAATGTACTCCCCGTTCATCCATTCCAGCTTTTTATAGTCAAACTGAACCGGACGCGTACCCACACGATCCAGGTCAAAGAGCTGAATCAGTTCTTCCCGCGAAAGCAACTCACGGTCGTCCCCGGGAGACCAGCCCAGCAGGGCCAGAAAGTTGACCAGCGCATCCGGCAGGTATCCCGCTTTCTGGAATTCACGCACGCTGGTGGCACCGTGCCGCTTGGAGAGTTTCCCCTTCCCATCCGGAGAGAGGATTACAGGGAGATGTGCAAACTCCGGAGGGTCCCATCCAAAGGCGCGGTACAGAATCACGTGATAGGGGGTTGAAGGAATCCATTCATCCGCGCGCATCACATGGGTGATGCCCATTTCGTGGTCATCCACCACATTGGCCAGATGGTAGGTGGGAAAACCATCGGATTTGAGCAGAATAATATCTTCAAGTTCCCTGTTTTCGTATACAATCTTGCCCCGGAGTCGATCCGTAAACACTGTGCTGCCCTCAAGGGGAACCTTGAGACGAATCACATGAGGTTCTCCGCGACGCAGCTTTTCCTCCCGCTCTTCCGGTGTGAGGTTCCGGCACCGTCGGTCATACCCTGTCCGCTGTCCGGTGGCCCGCTGCAGGGCACGGAGTTCAGCCAGGCGTTCCGCTGTGCAGAAGCAGGGATAGGCCGCCCCTTTCTCCACCAGTTCCTGTGCTTTCTTCCGGTACAGTTCAGTGCGTTCCGACTGAAAATAAGGACCGTGAGGACCCCCCACATCGGGACCTTCATCCCAATCCAGACCCAGCCACCGGAGTCCTTCTTTGATGTCTTCCAGAGCCTCCGGCACATACCGGGTGCGATCGGTGTCCTCAATCCGAAGGATAAATGTGCCCCCATGATGACGGGCAAACAACCAGTTATACAGAGCTGTACGAGCCCCGCCCACGTGCAGAAATCCGGTGGGGGAGGGTGCGAAGCGAACACGTACCATGGTACGCTCCTTTTGTTTCATAGCATACGTAATCCTTTGAGGTCTGTCAACGAACCCGGTCAGAACAGGAAGATCCTGCGGTCAGGAGGATGAAGGGTGTCCCTGATGGTTCCATTTGACCATTTCACCGTAAGAGGAAGAGGATCCAGGGTATCCGGCAACGAGACCACCCGGGAACTCCCGGCGGGAACCCAGCCTTGCCAGAGGGTGTCCTGGCCGGAGAACAGCTGCACGGTGTCGCCGGTGGTGTCCGAAACGCGCGAGAGACGAATGCCCGTCCCCTGCGCGGCTGCATTGAGCACGAGCAGGGTGTCATTGAGGGAATCCTGCGGAAGTTTTACGGAAACGGTATAGGTGCGCGCCAGGAGGGTTCCGGCAAAGGCACGGGTCCGGAGCACCGGTGTGTTGCACCCGGGATCATGAAGAGGGACCCGGGTAAGGGAGATCAGGTGAATTTCATAGGAATCCACCTGAAAAACATAGAACTGAAGGAATTCGCCGTACTGGCATTCTTCCAGTTCCAGCACACGTCCGGTAAAATACCCATCGGGCGTGGAATCTTTGAGAAGAACCCCCCGGATGGTGGCATAAGTGGTGGTGTAGGCCTCCGGCGGTTTGGTGCAGAGAAGGGCAGAAAGCCCCACACCCAGAACGAACGCGACCCCCCAGCGTTTCATGTCCATGCCCCCGTTTTCACATAACGATCCAGATCGCGGAGCTGGACCAGAAGGGGCTCCAGATGATCCAGGGGAAGCATGCTGGAGGCATCGGAAAGAGCAGAAGGTGGGTCGGGGTGGGTCTCAATAAACACCAGATCCGTGCCCACCGCAACGCCTGCACGCGCGATATAGGGAATCAGCTCAGGAGATCCTCCCCGGGGGTCTCTGGAAGGTACCCCGTAACGCCGAACCGGATGGGTGGCATCCATGACCACAGGATGCCCCATGCTTCGAATGGTCGGGAGACTCCGAAAATCCACCACCAGGTTGTGATAGCCGAAAGCTGTGCCCCGCTCGGTAAACATGACGTGCGGGTTGCCGTAATGGACATATTTCTGATAGATATGCCGGACATCCTCGGGTGCAAGAAACTGCCCTTTTTTTACGTTGACAGGCTTTCCCGTTTGTGCCACGGCTTCGGTGAGACTGGTCTGCATACACAGAAAAGCAGGAACCTGAATCACATCCACCACCTCGGCAGCAAGCGCGGCCTGTTCTGGAAGATGGACATCGGTCAGGACAGGAATTTCAAAGGTACGCTTGACCTCTTCAAGGATACGCAGACCTTCTTCGGGACCCGGCCCGCGGAAAAACTCCGCCGAACTTCGGTTGTCCTTCCAGAAGGACGCTTTGAAAATCAGGGGAATGCCCACACGATCTGCGATAGAACGAAGACGTTCCGCCACCGACAGAACGAGATCCCGGGATTCAATGACACAGGGTCCGGCAATCAGGGTGAAGGGGCGATTCCCCCCGACGGTCAGCGATCCGGTAATGCGGATTTCACGGGTTTTTGGGAGTTCCATCATCCTTGGTCTCTCCAGGTTGTGTGGTGTCCGGAGGCGCACAGTCGGGGCAGAAAAGTTTCAACGTGTCCGTGCGCCGGTTTTCCCATTTGTCCCATATGTCCAGCAAAATTCTGAGGGTCTCGCTCCGTGCCCAGGAAGAATCCACCACCAGACTGAAGGTCAGGGGCGGCGTGGTGTCCTGAAGCAGGGTATCCCCCCGCGTGAGCCGCAACATCCCTTTTACGATGGGACTCTGGTCGTGAATCTCCAGGACCAGCGGGAGGGTATCCCCCGGTGCGACCTGTTCTCCCGGTTTCGGACGAACGATCCGAACCTCGGGAGGTGTACTGTCCGGTTTCCCCGGGGGCGGGGCTTTCCGTCCACACGCCTGCATGGTTAGCACGATCCCTGCCAGCGGGATCCAGTCCCAGCGAGACATGTAAAAAGTATATGGGATGCAGGGAAAACCGTCAGATTTCCCCGAAAAGAAACG
The DNA here is from genome assembly GCA_027053375.1 of Caldifarciminota bacterium. GTDB lineage: Bacteria > Hydrothermota > Hydrothermia > S141-80 > S141-80 > JALUJC01. The sequence continues at coordinate 1,386 of JALUJC010000094.1, read as the reverse complement.
CTCGCAGTTCTTTCATAAACCTCAGGAAGGGTGCATCCTTTCCGCGTACAAGCACCACAGGGGTGTCCATGCGGAAAATGAGGCGGGACAGTGGCAATCCCAGAACCTTCCGGTCCAG
>JALUJC010000094.1:0-1258 GCA_027053375.1 Caldifarciminota bacterium | reverse complement strand
GATCTCCAGTTGCTGCTTTGTGGTGTCGAGACGTTCTTCAAAGGCCTGCTGCAGGGAAGAACGTTCCCGTTCCGGAAGATCCGGTGCGTGGATATGAATCACATCCATCTGGACACATGCCCCCCGGGCATCGCATGCCGCACGGGCTGCCTGCAGAAGCAACGGGAGCTGTGGGGGATAGGAAACGGGAATCAGAATTCGCCTGAATTCCATGGAGTCGGTATGTTTGCGGAGTTCGGTCAGAAACACATGCGATCCCGCCCGGGACAGAATGGTCTCCACACCTCGCCCAAGAAGGGTATGGGGAGAGCCAGAGGGACCCCGCCACCCCAGCACCAGGTGATCCACCCGATCCTCCATCACGGTGTCCAGAATCGCCTGGGTGGGGCGGTGAGAGATCCGTACCAGCAACTGGGGATCCACGCCAGCCTCCCTGGCAACCTCCCGGGCCTGCTCCAGCAGTTCCCGGGCGCGAGGAAGGTAACGCTCTCCCTGTCGCAGGGGAAGCTGATGGGGCAGATGAATCACGTGCAAAAGCATGAGTTCTGTCGGGGTATCCTGCTGCTGGACCAGCGCGGCTCCGAAACGTGTGAGGAAGGGCATGGTTTCCGGATTGGAAAGTGCCACCAGCACGCGCCGACGGGCTTCATCACCCACGTTATACCGCTCCCGAAGCACCACCGGTGTGGCTTCCTTCCTGTGAAGCCGGGGGCGGATCCACTGATAGTAGATGGAGAGGCCCACCCCGATCCACACCAGCGCGGAAAGCCAGGCAAGGGGAGAATAGATCAACAGAAAGATCGCCAGCACCAGCTGAGAAGCGGCACCGAGGTACGGAAACAGGGGAAACCACGGTGTACGGAAACCATAATCCAGTTCGTCACCCCATCGTTTCCGGATCTGAACGGCCGCCAGGTTCACCTGGAGGAACAGGAAAAGAAACATCAGATCGGTGGCCGCCGCCACATCCTGGATGGGGACCAGCACAGCCATGGCGATCATCAGCAAACTGGAGAGCATCAGGGCATTGTGAGGGATGCGGGTACGGGGATGGATGGAGGCAAAGAACGCAGGCAGGTTCTCGTCCCTTCCCATGGCGAAGGACACACGTGTGGAGGAAAACAGGGTGGCATTCAACGCGCTTATGGTGGAGAGCAGCCCGCCCAGCAGGAGCAGATAGGTCCCCAGGGGCATAAACTGCCGGGCGGCCATGGCGACACCCAGTTCCGCGTGTTCAGAAAGCCATTGCCAGGTGGCC
>JALUJC010000093.1 GCA_027053375.1 Caldifarciminota bacterium | reverse complement strand
AAGTCCTGCAACAACAGCTGGAAGAACTTGTGGAGCCGCTCCTGGAGGAGCGAGGGGTGCTGCTGGTGGATCTGGCACTCCACGGCCGCCCGGGACGTTATCTGCTCCAGATTTTCGTGGATCTTCCCGGTGGAGGCATTACCCTGGGCCTGCTCAAACAGCTGACCCGGGATATCTCGGCATTCCTTGATGTGGAAGATCCCATCCCGGGCTCCTATACCCTGGAAGTGTCCTCGCCAGGACTTGATCGTATGCTTCAGCGTGAGCGGGAATACCGCTGGGCCCAGGGACGGCGTGTGCGGGTGGTGCTGAAATCCGGTGAAACCCTGGTGGGCACCCTGGTGCGGTATGAAAATCAAACGCTTTACGTGGCCGGAGAGGGAACCACCCGGGCCATTCCACGGGATGAGGTCGCCCGGGCCCGGCTCTCCGAACCTGTGATGGAAAAGGGGGAGTGAAATGCCGAATCCATTCATTCGGGATATGATTCAAAACATTGTCCAGGAACGGCGGGGGATCAGCAGGGAATTTGTGGTTGAGAGCCTGAAATCCGCCATTCTGGACACGGTTCGCCGCGTCTGGGGTGAGGATTTTCCCATGGAAGTGGACATTGTTCCTGAGACAGGGGACCTGAACATCTATGTTCGCAAACGTGTGGTTCGGACCGTACAGGATCCCCGCCTTGAGATCTCTTTTGACGAAGCACGAAAGATCCTGGATCGGGAACCGGTTGAAGGAGAAGACCTCCGGGTGCCTTTCGCCTTCTCCGAATTTACCCGGGGCATGGTCAAACAGATTCAGAACCGCTTTCTGAACCGTATCCGGAACGAAGAACGCCAGTATATTTACCGGGATTTCAAGGATCAGATTCGCTCCATCAAACGTGGAAAGGTTCAGAAAGTTGAAAAAACCGGCCTGTTTATCAGCCTGGGCAAGGTGGAAGGGTTCCTTCCCCAGCGGGAAATGATCCCCGGGGAACGCTACCGCGAAAGCGACATGATTCGTGTGATGATCCTTCGGGTGGAACCCAACCAGGGACGGGGACGGGGACCCCAGATCATCCTGTCCAGGACACACCCTGACTTTCTGAAAGGCCTCCTGGAACTGGAGATTCCTGAAATTACGGAGGGAAGGGTTCAGGTACGCGCTGTGGCACGCCGCCCCGGTGAACGCGCCAAAGTGGCTGTCTGGTCCACCGAGCAGGGCATTGACCCCGTGGGCGCCTGCGTGGGACCCCGCGGAACCCGGCTTCATCCCATCCAGCGAGAACTCCACGGTGAGCGGATTGACGTGGTGCGTTACAGTCCAGATCCTGTGGAGTTTGCCGCCAATGCACTCTCCCCCATTGTCCCACGCATCGCTTACGAACAGGGGGAAACCATCATCGTAGGGGTGAACGACGACGAGGTCAGTGAAGCCAAAGGGAAAGAGGGGATCAACGTGATCCTTGCCTCGGAACTGGTGGGCCGTCGGATTGAGGTGCATCCATTCTCCGAGGTGCAGGAACCCCCGGATGCCGTATCGGTCTATGAACTCGACCTTTCGGAGTCCCTGCGCCAGAACCTCCTGGCTGCAAGAAAGTATGTTTTCCGTGATATCCCACCCCTTGCAGAGCTGCTCAGGGTGGAAGGGATGGACGAGGGAACGGCCCTCCGGATCCTGAACGAAATTGAGCAGAAACTGCAGCAAAAACGAGAGAGGCAAGCAACCGCATGAGCAAGAAAAAACAGGGATCCGGCGAAGAAAAAATCCGGAAGGTCAGTGATCTGGCCCGCGAGGTCAAGCTTTCTCCCCGCGCGGTGATGGATATGTTAAAAGGGATGGGCTACAGCGTACGCTCCGCCCAGAGCGCCGTGACGGAGGAGATGATCAGGGAAGTCAAAGAGAAGTTGCAGACGCTCAAACAGGAAGAACGCAAAAGCCTGGAACGAAGAAAGCAGATCTGGGGAGGTCCTGAAGAAACCCGGAAGAAAGAGGAAGCCAGACGGCAGGAGCCGGCGCGACGCCCTGGAAAAAAAGAGCGGAAACCCGCCCGTGCTCGTACAAAACCAAGGAAAAAAGAGCCCACTGTCCCCACAGAGGAGGAAAAGAAACTGATCCTCCCGGGTCCTGTAACGGTGGGAGAACTTGCACGGATGATGGGCATTCCACCGGCACAGGTGGTGATGAAAACCATGGAACTCGGGGTTCCTGCCACCATCAACCAGACCCTGGATGAGGATCTGATCTCCCTTCTTGCTGAAAGTTTCGGGTATACCGTGGAAACGGCAGGTCCCAAAGCGCCGGAAAAGAAAGAGGAAATTCAGCGTTCCACATCCCGGAGCGGGGAACCCCGACCGCCAGTGGTCACGGTGATGGGGCATGTGGACCATGGGAAAACCACCCTGCTGGATTATCTCCGACACACCTCCGTGGTCAAGCAGGAAGCCGGCGGGATTACCCAGCACATCGGTGCCTATCAGGTGGAACACCAGGGACAGAAAATCACGTTCATTGACACCCCGGGACATGAGGCGTTTACCGCCATGCGCGCCCGGGGCGCCCAGGTCACCGATCTTGTGGTCCTGGTGGTGGCGGCCAACGAGGGGGTGAAACCCCAGACCGTGGAAGCCATTAACCACGCAAAAGCCGCAGGGGTCCCCATCCTCGTGGCCATCAACAAGATGGATCTGGAAGATGCCAACCCCGACCGTGTACGCCGGGAACTTTCCGAACATGGGTTGATTCCCGAGGACTGGGGTGGGGACACCATGATGGTGGAAATCTCCGCCAAAACCGGTCAGAATGTGGAACTCCTTCTGGACGGCATTCTGCTTAAAGCTGAAGAACTGAACCTTCGGGCCGAGGCAGACCTCCCTGCACGTGGTGTGGTGCTGGAAGCTCGTCTGGATCGGGGCAAAGGACCCGTCGCCACCGTGCTGATCCAGGAAGGAACCCTCCACGTCCGGGACAATTTTGTCTGCGGCACCACCTACGGACGGGTACGGGGGATGTACGATGATCTCGGCCGTTCGGTGAAAGAAGCCACCCCCTCCCAGCCTGTGCTTGTACAGGGATTTGAAGAGCTGCCCCACACCGGAGACCGCCTGGAGGTGGTTTCGAGCGATCGGGAAGCCCGGGAAATTGCAGAACACCGGAAAGAAGTTCTTCGCGAGCAGTTGATGCACGGTGAATCCGCACTCCGGATCCACCGGATCCAGGAATTGATCCAGAAAGGGGAACTGAAGGAAATCCCCTTCATTCTGAAAGCCGACGCACTGGGATCGGTGGAGGCCATCGCAGACGCCATCAGCAAAATTGAGATCCGCGACATCCGGCCCATCCTGATTCACCGGGATGTGGGGCAGGTAACCGAAGCAGACGTGGAACTGGCCGATGCCAGCCATGCCCACATTATCGCTTTTCATACCCGTCCCAACGCCAAAGCCCGGCGCCTTGCAGAACAGAAAGGCATTGAGATCAAGATGTTCCGTGTGATCTACGAACTGCTGAAATATGTGGAAGACACCATCCGGAGTTACGTGGAACCTGAATACCGCGAGGTGTCCCTGGGAATGGTTGAGGTGCGAAAGGTGTTCAAAATCCCTCGAGTCGGGACGGTGGCAGGGTGCTATGTCCGTGAAGGTGTCGTGCGTCCCGGTGCCCTGGTGCGTGTGCTTCGGGATGGCGAGATTGTCCATACCGGCGAGATTGCTTCCCTCAAACGCTTCCAGGAAGATGTGAATGAGGTGAAAGCGGGGCTGGAGTGCGGGATTCGGCTCAAGAAATACGACCGGATCAAGGAAGGGGACCTCTTTGAGGTCTTTCTCCGTGAAGAGATCACACCATGATTATCGGCGTGCTTGAGGTGGACCTGTATCTGCCCGATGCCATGTCCTTGAAGGACAAACGCCGAATTCTACGCAGCCTGAAAGACCGGTTGCGGAATAAATGGAACATCTCCTTTGCGGAGGTGGAGGACCAGGACATCTGGGGACGTTCACAGATGGCCTTCGCAGTGGTGGCGCCGGATGGCGCCAGAGCCGCACGCACCCTGCAACAGGTGCTCCATTTTCTGGATCAGGAAACCCAGATCGCCGTTCTTTCACACAGGATGGAGTTCCGATGAAAGTTTTGCGCGTGGAGAAGACCGTCACCATCCCCAACCGGCTGGGGATCCATGCCCGCCCGGCCTCCCTTCTGGCCCAGACCGCCGGTCGCTTTCAGTCTCAGATATGGATTGAAAAAGATGGCATTGAGGTTAATGCACGAAGCATTCTGGGACTGATGATGCTGGTGGCGGGACAGGGAACGGAAATCACAATCAAAGCAGAAGGTGAGGATGCCGAGGCGGCCGTGGATGCCCTGGCCCGGCTGGTAGAAGAAGGGTTTGGTGAGGAGTAGCGATGGAAAAAGTCTATCGGGGGGTCGCCGCCGCGCCTGGCGTGGTCGAGGGCGTCCTGTTCGATTACCGGCTCACACCTTCCGAAGAAGGGGATCATCGTCCATACACCGAAAGTGAACAGATTCTGGAAATCCAGCGCTTTGAAGATGCCCTTCAGCGTCTGATCACCAAAATTGAGTCCACAAGACGCTTCCTGAGCGATTCCCTGGGTGCTTTCCTGGATGTGGAACTGCAGATCCTGAGCGATCCTTCCTTTCGGAAACGGGTCCATCACCTGATCCGTGGTGCACAGCTGGGCGCACGGAAAGCGGTGCTCACCATCATGGAGGAGTATGCACGCCCCCTGGAAAAGGGAGATGGATATTTCAAAGACCGTGCCCGGGAAATCCGCACCCTCGCCCAGCAACTGATCCGGGAGATGGCGATCCTTGAACTCCCCAGCCTGGATCCTTCCCATGGCGACATCCTTGTGGCCCGTGATCTCTCCATCCGCGAGGCTGTGGAAGTGGCCCGTAAAGGATTTCGGGGGGTGGTTCTGGAAGAGGGTGGGAAAACATCCCATCCGGTGATCATCCTCCGGGATTTTCGGATTCCCACCCTGATCCAGGTGGAAGACCTTCCTCCATTTTCTCCTGGCACACCGGCCATTCTGGATTCCCGGCGGGGGCTGCTGGTGGTGAATCCTTCCCGCCACACCCGGGAACAATACACCGATGTGATCCGTGCCTTCGAACAACGGAGTCAGGAACTCCAGAACCTGAAAGGAATGGAAGCCGAAACGCTGGACGGGCATACGTATAAACTGCTGGCCAACGTGGAGCTTGTGGAAGAGATTCCGCTACTGGAACAGCTGGGAATTCCCGGGATCGGGCTTCTCCGTACCGAACTCCTCTTCTGGGAAGCCCGGGAAGACCTGGACGGACAGGAAGCCTTCTATCGTGACATCGCCTCGCGCCTCGCCCCTCATCCTGTCACCGTGCGACTTTTTGACCTCGGGGGAGACAAAATCCTTCAGACGCCGCTCGTGGAAATCAATCCCTTTCTGGGGGTACGGGGCATTCGCGCCCTGCTCCGCGCTCCCCACATTCTCAAAACCCAGCTGCGTGCACTGGTCCGTGCCAACGACACCGGGAACATCCGGATCATGATCCCCATGGTGACCTCTGTGGAAGAAGTGCTGCAGGTCAAGACATTCCTGAAGGAGGTGGCGGAGGAAGAAGGACGCGAAGCGCCTCCCCTGGGCGCCATGATCGAAACCCCAGCAGCGGCCCTGATGACCGAAGTGCTTGCACGGCACGTGAGCTTCTTTTCCATCGGGACCAACGACCTTACCCAGTATGTGCTGGCGATGGACCGTCTGAACCCCTATCTGCAAAACGACTTTACAGCACTGCATCCGGCTGTCATCCGCCTTCTGTGGTTCACCATCAAACGTGCGCGTCGTGCGGGGGTCTGGCTCGCGGTTTGCGGAGAAATGGCCTCGGATCTTATTGCCCTCCCGCTGCTGGTGGGTCTGGGGGTGGAAGAGCTTTCCATGTCCCCCTCTATGTACCTGGAAGCCAAAGACCTGATTCGTTCCCTTCACCGGGAAGAGACCCAGAAGTTGCTGGAACGTGCCCTGAACGCCACCACGGCCCGTGAGATCGAGGAGATGTCCCGTGCTTTCCTCCGGGACCGGGTGGCCCCCAACGTACGCCTTTCACTGGGTATCTAAGCATGAGGAGGCAACATGGAACGACAGATTCTTGCGATCATGCCACCAGAAATTGCCCTCGGGTTTGAGCTGGCGGGGATTCCTTCGCGATCCATTCACAACCCCGCAGAGCTCCGCAGTACGCTTCGGGATGTGCTCCAGGACACCCGGTATGGGATCGTTCTGCTTCATGAGTCCCTGTATAACGAACTGGATGCCCGGATGCAGAACCGTGTGTTGCACAGCGTGATCCCCCTGTTCATGCTGCTCAATCCAGAAGAGGCGGGTGAGCGCAACGTCCAGGCCTATGTGGAAGCATTGATCAAGGACTCCGTGGGTTACCATATCCGTGTCCGTAAAGACAGGGATTAAACGCTTGCTGTTCCTGACACTCCCCCTGATCCTCGGGGCAGGGATCGCGCTGGTGGTGCAGCGTGTCCGGGCGCGTCCCTCCCCCTGGCTCCCCCAGCGGGTGGAGGTATACAACGCAACCCGTGTTCAGTACCTTGCGCGAAAAGTCTCGCTTTTTCTCCGCCGGAAGGGGCTGGATGTCCTGTATTACGGAAATTTCCCGGGATCTTCCCGTTTCAAAGCGGACCACGACAAAACGCTGATCGTGGACTACCATGATCGGAAAGCGCGGCATGCGCAGGCACTGCGCGACTGGCTGGGATGCGGAAAGGTGATCCAGCACTACGACCCGTATGCGGTGGTGGACGTGGGGATCGTACTGGGTTCGGATTACGAACGCTGTTTTCCGGGCGTGGATACCGTCAAGATTCTGTATTGACCATGGCACGGTTTCGGACCGCACTCTCGGTACGTTTCCGGGATATTGACTGGGCCGGTATGGTGAACAATGCCGTATACCTCACCTACCTGGAAGAGGCGCGTGTGCGTTTCTGGATTCACCTGACCCAGCGGGTCCCCCGCCAGATCGAGGACTTGCCCATGGTGGTCGCTCGCGTGGAAATGGATTATCTGAAACCGCTTCGTCTGGGGGACAAACTCTGGGTGGAACTCTGGGTCTCCCGGCTGGGTCGGACCAGCTTTGATTTTTCCTACCGGTTGCTGCATCTCGACGGAACCCCCGTGGGACGTGCCCGAACGGTGATGGTCCATGTTACCCCGGAAGGGCAACCCCATCCACTTCCCCGGGAAATGCTTGACCAGCTGACCCCTTACCTGGAAGAGGACACCTCTCCGTGAGGTTTCTTCTCCCCCTCCTTCTCATTTCCACCCATCCGCTGCTCCAGCAGGCCCGCGAGATGGAGAAAAAGGGTGCATATGCACGGGCGTGGGAACTCTATCTGGAAGCTTACACGCGAAACCCGGTCCAGCGAAGTGGGGTGGAAGCGCTTTATGGAGCTGCACGAGCCGCACTCGCCACGGGGGACACCTTTACCGCCCGCGGATTTTTGCTTCGTGTCCTGAACCACCCCCTGCCGGTGCCTTCCGTGCTCCAGGGGGCGCTGGACCTCCATCTTCATCTGTCCCCGGAACAAACGCGATGGGAAATCCTGAGGCGCCACCCGGAATGGCTTCCCCTGGTTTCTCCAGAAAGCCTGTGGTCCTGGAGAAACACTGTTCCTGACACGCTGGTGCTGTGGTGGGGCACATGGGGACGATCCCTGGACCCTGCCCATCGGGAACGCTGGGGCCGCTGGGTTGCCCGGCGTCTCCAGAACTCCACACGATGTTCCCATCATCTGATGCTGGCACGCTGGGAAAAGCGACAGGCCGACACCGCATGGGCAAGGTTGTGTGAGGGGGATACGCTGGCGGCCCTCTGGTGGGTTCGGCGCCATCCCTCCACAGGTTCCCTGGACACCGTTCTCCACCGATGGGCCCTTGCCCAACCCGACCAGCGCTGTCTTCCCGGGGGGGACCCCCGGGTTTCCTGTACGGGCGCCCTCACGCTTCTGGACTCCCTGGCGCAAGGGTTTCTTTCAGACAGTGCACGTGCAGACTCGCTTCTCCTGTGGATGCAAACCTCAGGGAGATGGCCCCGCTGGATGATTCAGCGCTGGATCCGACAGCGAACCCGCCCTGTTCCCGACCAGACATTTCTCCCACTCTTTCCGCCCCCCGGTTCTCTGGATTCCCTGCTCCGATGGCTCCCCACCCTGAACGAGACCCTTCTTCTGAGCAAAGCCCTGGAAATGGGGGTCTACGACCTGGCCTGGCGCCCTCCGGCCGGGTCCTCACGTGTGGACCAGCTTCTCTTCAAGCTCCATCTGCAGCGGTTCCGCCGCGATACCCTGTGGCATCGACCCCCCGGTGTATCCCCTGAATCTCTCCTGACCTGGGCGTTGCACCTTGGATCCACCGGTTTCGTTCCGGCACTTCGTCTTTCGTTATTGCTGGACCGCTATCCCCTGCCGTTCCGCAGCATCCCCCTGCGCCGTGTCCCGAGGGAGGTTCGCATCCAGCTTGCACGTTGGATGGGGCGCCACCACCTCCTGAAGGATCTCCCCACGCTTCTCAAAACCCTCTCCAGAAAGGAGGATCGGCGAAGGGCCAGGTTCTGGGCCTTTCTGGAAGCGGGACAGGTGGATTCATCTTTCCGGTTTTTAAACCCGAAACGTCCCGACGAAGTGCTGGCGCAGGCCCAGCACGATCCTGAGATCCGCGATGACCTGATCCACCTTCTTCGCCTTCAGGACACACCGATGGATACGGCCATCCTCCGGCTATGGATGGAACAGGATACCCTGCCTTCAAAAGCGGATACCTATGCCTTTCGTGCACTCCCGCCCCCGCTGATTCGCCAGCTACATCGCCTTCTTGCCCGTCAGGCCCTTTTCCGCGGAGAGCGCGAGGCGTTCCTCCGTTATGCCCTTGCAGTCAACCAGGACACCCTCCTCCTGCCCATGGTCTGGATCTGGCTGGGGTGGCCGGCATACGCCGCGGCCGAACGATGGACACTCCCGGAATCACTCTATGTTCGTCTGCCCCTCACCCTGCAAAAACGCCTGAAAGCCTGGTTTCCCGATCGTCTTCGCCACGATTCACGGGTACAGGATGAACAGGAGACACAGGATTCCATCCCTCCAGCCACCGACACAGCCCGAACGGAACCTCCTTTTCCTCCCCCCGACCAGTGGGAAGACCTCCTTCTGTCCTCTCCAGACTTTCCTCGAAAGCTCTTCCAGGAAGCACAGAAAGAATACCGTGAAAAGAAATGGAAGGGTGCGGAAAGGAAGTGGACCTATCTGACCCACCATCCTCTGGTGCCCCGATCCCTGCGTGCCGAAACCCTTTATCGTCTGGGCGTCCTGGCCAAAAACACAGAGGACACCCTGCAGGCGATGCGGTTCTTTCAGCAGGTGCTGGATCGCTACCCCGACAGCCCCCGCTGGAGCGACGCTGCCTTCCAGCTTGCGTATCTTGCCCTGGACCGTGGGGACCTGGATGCTTCTCTTGGGGTCTATGCACGGCTCCGGGGACAGCCCTCCACCCCGGAGGAAGAAGCTGAACGCCTGTACTGGGAGATGCAGACCTGGTACCGGAAAAAGGAATGGAAACGGGGCATTCTGCTGGGCTGGCTGCTGTGGAATCGCTACCGTCAGGAAGGGGACTGGGCAACCACCGCGGCGCTGGAAACCGCACGAATGTACACGCTGCTGGGCAATCTCTCTGATGCACAGCGGCTGCTGGATGAGATCCTTCGCGTGCGTGGCGAAAAGGATGAACTGGGTCGCGTGGCGCTCCGGGAGCGAAAAACGCTGCAGACCCTTCAGGAACTCCGTCGTACTGCCCCCTGATCCCCCTGCCGCAGCCAGCGACGAAAGCGCTCTTTCTCGCGTGTTTTCCTGAGGTTCCCCACGAACATCCGGGCCTCTTTCCCCTTCACCACCCGAACACGATCACCTTTCAACGTAAGAAAGCGGGAAATGGGATACCACAGCAGGCTCTGTCTGGGGAGCAACACAACCACCACCCGTTCTGGCCCACGAGACCCGTGCAGTTCCAGGGTGACACCGATCAGCCCACCCAGCCACACATAGGTCACATCCTCCGGCGCAAAACAGGCACGAACCTCCTGATCAATCCACCGGAGGAGCTCCAGGTTCTGACGCCTCCCCCGGATATACTGCAACACAAGAAGCAGGGAAAAGGAAAGGAGAAAAAGAAAAACCGTTCCGGTCATTCAAAAGAAAGGTGGGAGCGGCGCACAACACGCCGCTCCCACCCTCCAGGCGTTACGCCTTCTTTTCTTCAGAGGAAGCTGTGGCAGGTTGTTTCTCGCCGAAGGGAGTATCCGGGAACACCACCAGTTCCAGGATGGCCATCTCCGCGCCGTCCCCGCGCCGTGGACCCAGTCGATAAATGCGTGTATACCCTCCCTGGCGATCCTGAAAGAGGCGTGGATAGACCTCAAAGAGATAGTTGGTGACTTTTCTGTCCACCAGAAACCTGCGTGCCAGCCGCCGGGCGTGCACATCCCCCCGTTTGGCCAGGGTGATCATCCGTTCCACCCAGCGCCGGGTCTCCTTGGCTTTGGGAAGAGTGGTCCGAATGCGACCGTGAATCAACAGCGCCTGAACCTGATTCCGCAACATGGACATCCGGTGTGGCCGTTTCCGGCCCAGCTTCTTCACCCGCTTAAGATGCCGCATCTTCGTCCTCCCGAAGATGGAGATTGAATTTGGCCAGTGCAGAACGGATTTCTTCCAGAGACTTCTCCCCGAGGTTCTTCATGGCCAGCACCTCTTTGGGAGATTTCGCCACCAGCTGCTTCAGGGTCTCCACGCCTCCATCCCGCAGGCTATTCAGAATCCTGCTGGAGAGTTCCAGCACGCTTACCGGCTGTTCCAGCACATCTGCCCGGGGGGTCGTGCTCACACCCGCCGCGGCTCCAACAGGCGGAATCTGCGAGGGTTCCTCTGCAACTTCCTGGAGGATCTGCACCCTGGCAAAGCTTTCCGAAAGGATGGAAGCTGCCTGAAGATAGGCATCCCTGGGAGAAACCGTTCCATCTGTCCACACATCCACAATCAGTTTCTCAAAGTCCGTTCGTGTTCCCACACGGGTACCTTCCACCTGAAAATTGACCTTCACAACCGGTGTAAAGAGGGCATCCATAAGGATAAACCCCTGCGGAAGCTGGAGATCCGGATATTCCTGAGTCAATTCCTCAGAAGGCACATAACCGATCCCTTCCCGGATAATCAGCTCCATGCGCAGGGTCGCATCCGCTTCGGTGAGGGTGGCAATCACCTGGTCAGGGTTGACCAGTTCCACCGAGGATGGGACGTCCAGATCAGCGCCGGTCACGGTCTTCGTCCCCTGGGCCGAGAGAAAAACCTCCGTCTGGCCGTCAAAGCCGGGGAGCCGCTTCCATCGGAGACGTTTCAGATTCAGAATGATGGTGGTTACGTCCTCCAGGACCCCTGGAATGGTGGAAAACTCATGCAGCACACCTTCGATGCGCACAGCCACCACACTCAACCCGGGAATGGAGGACAGAAGTACCCTGCGCAGGGGATTGCCCAGCGTATTTCCGTATCCCCGGTTCAGCGGACCAATCACAAAGCGCCCAAAGGTTTCCGATTGTTGTTGAAGCTGTGTCCGTTCCGGAAGAAGAATTTTCTTCATATCCCTCACCACCCTTATTTGGAGTACAGCTCAATGATGAGCCGTTCATTGATGGGATGCGTGATGTCCGCACGCACGGGAAGCCGCTCCACCGTCCCGCGGAACGCATCCTTGTTCAGAGAGAGCCAGCCCACCACTTCGCGCTCGTTCACCGACTCCAGGTTCTCTTTCAGCACCGGATTGTTCCGGAACTTCTCATGAACCTCAATCACATCCCCGGGTCGTACCTGAAAGGACGGAATGTCCACCCGGCGACCGTTCACCAGGATATGGCCATGCCGGACGAACTGACGCGCCTGTGCACGGGACACGGCGAAACCCAGACGATAGACCACGTTGTCCAGACGTCGCTCCAGAAGAGAAAGGAGGTTCTCGCCCGCGTTTCCACCCATCCGGCGAGCCTCTTCAAAATACCGGCGGAAGGGACCTTCCAGAACGCCGTAAATGCGCCGTACTTTCTGCTTTTCACGAAGCTGCATTCCATAAATGGATTCCCGACGACGTCGACGTGAAGGTCCATGCATCCCGGGAGGATACCGGCGACGCTCGAAGGGACATTTGCTGGTAAAGCACTTGTTTCCTTTTAAATAAAGTTTTTCCCCTTCTCTCCGACAGAGACGACATTTAGGTCCGGTGTACCGTGCCATGGCTCAGACTCTCCTCCGTTTGGGAGGACGGCACCCATTGTGAGGGATCGGTGTGACGTCCACAATGGCGGTAATCTCAAGACCCGCGCTGGCAAGTGCCCGAATGGCCGCTTCTCTACCCGGTCCAGGTCCCTTGACCCGAACTTCCACACGCTTCATCCCCAGACTCAGGGCTTCCTGCGCGGCCTGCCGGGCAGCCTGAGAAGCAGCAAACGGCGTGCTTTTCCGTGTTCCCTTAAAACCGGCTGTTCCACCGCTCGCCCAGGCCACCGTATTGCCTTTGGTGTCGGTGATGGTAATGATGGTGTTGTTGAACGTGGAATGGATGTGCGCGATGCCGTTGGCTTCAACGCCCTTTGCTTTCTTTTTCCGCTGTGCGGTACTCCGCCCACGACGTGCCATGAATCCCTTCCTCCCTCGTTACTTCGCAGCGCCTTTGCGGGAACGGCGAAACATGTTCCCGCGGGGACCTTTTCGGGTCCGGGCGTTGTGACGGGTCCGCTGACCGCGTACGGGCAGACCCAGCTTGTGTCGGATTCCACGATAGCAACCAATCTCAATCAACCTCTGAATGCTTCGCTGGACTTCCGCGCGCAAGGCACCTTCCACTTTGTATTTTTCCACTTCCTGTCGCAGACGGGTCACTTCTTCAGGCTCAAGATCTTTCACGCGTTTGGAGGGATCCACCTGGGCGCGTTCGATGATCTTACGGGAACGGCTCCAGCCAATCCCGTAGATATACGTCAGTGCCACATCAATCCGCTTGTTGCGGGGAAGGTCTACACCGGCGATCCGTGCCATGGATTACCCCTGCCTCTGGTTGTGTTTGGGGTTGCGTTTGCAGATCACATAGACCCGCCCCTTCCGGCGGATG
>JALUJC010000092.1 GCA_027053375.1 Caldifarciminota bacterium | reverse complement strand
TCTCCATAGTGCACTGCACGCCCATTCCCCCCGGGGTGGTAGAGATCGGTCCCCTCAAAGGCAGGAAGGGTCAGGGCAAGGGCATAAAGACCCACCCGCTGGGAAGGACCGATGGTTGCAACCGCCCCAAGAAAATGCTGGCGAAGATCCAGATAGAGCCTCCCTTCCTGAAGGAAAATGGTTCTGGGCCGTGCAAGAAACACAAGGGCAGCCGGATTCCAGAACACCGCGGAGCCATCGTCTGCAAGCCCCACATAGGCACCACCCAGCCCAGCAGAGCGTGCTCCGGCATCCAGCTTCAGAAAGGAAAAAACGGTGGTCCCCACCTTCTGCTGGCCGAAGGGATCAAACACACCCGCACGGCCCCAGGAGGGGAACAACAAAAACATCCAGAACCACCAGAATCGTCTCATTTCACATCCTCACCGAAAGATCCAGATAGACGCTGCGACCCTCACGGTACCGTGCCGGATTCAGATAGTAAATTTCGCGAGACCGTGGTGGAATGGGATCTCCGGGTTCATACGCCCGTCCCGTCAGAGGGTTGACGTAGTAGGGATTTCTCCAGTTGAACAGGTTGTTGACCTCCAGCCGTACCCGGAGTGGAAGGTTACCCACGCGGAAATCCCGGGATACCGTGATGTCCACACGCTTCCATGCGGGTCCCAGTCGGGAATTGATCTCCCCGCGGTTCCCCAGGGAGTCAATGGGGGTGTACCGCCGACCGCTGATCCAGGATGCGGAGACGCCAAAATACATGTTGTCTGGCAAAAAGCCGAAAGGATGCTCTCCCTCCAGCACCCGGTAGCCTACCCGGGCATAGAGCTTCCAGGGGCGGTCCCAGCGCAGGTACCACTCCTTCAGTTTGTATTCCTGAGGACGGAACAGCGCATCTTCCGACGTGGACGCCTTCCCTTTGGTCTGAGACCAGGTGAGTTCCACCTGATAGGACAGGTGGGGATTGGCCCGCTGTCGCAGGGAGAGCTCCAGTCCCAGCGAACGGGCATAGTCGCTGTTAAAATACATAAAGAAATCCGGATTGGGGGGGATCCCCGCCACCTTCACGGCCGTGGGATAGTTGAAAATGTCCTTAAAATAGGCATTGAAAGTCATGGAGGCGGTTTCCGAAAAGGCATGCTGGACGCCGGTTTCATAGGCAATGGTCACGGTGGGACGAAGGTTGGGGTTGCCGAACAACTCATAGCTGGAGGTGGTTCGGTCGCCCAGATGGGCATACACATACTTCAAATCGGGTAACTGGGAGAATCGCCCATAAGAGAAATAGAACTTGTCTCGATCCGTCACCGGATAAGACACCCCGAACCGGGGAGACAGATAGAGCCGAACCCGATAGGGACCCACCTTTGGGGTTTCCCGGAGATAGGCTTCATACTCCTGTTGAACAATGGGATGCAGGGTGGGATCCTGGAGCACCCGCTGAACGGCATCATCCAGATAGCGACCCGGCGCCCATCCGTCCAGGCGCAGGCCCACATTGGCAATCATCCCTGCAAAGTGAATGCGGTCCTGCACATACCATCCCCCCCGGTAGCTCCGTACCTGAAAGATGTCGTGGTTGAGTCCCAGGCCTTCAGGATCGTAGAACCAGGGATACTGAATGTCAATCCACTGGAGGTTCATCTGGTCCACCTGAAGCCCGGTTTTGATCTGGTGGATGGCGCTCATCGTCCAGGTATAATCGCCTTTAAACGTATAGGTCTCGGCGTGGTGATCATGCCAGTAGGGGGCATCCCCCCGATCCCAGAAAAACCCGTCGCCCGGACCCGTGTGGCCGGGATCACCGATCTGGTCCACCACATCATCCAGCGGCTGGTATTCACGCCAGGACCTGCCCTGTACATCCAGATGAAGCTTGGTGAAAAACCGGGAGAAACGGAGCAGAAACAGGTGTTTCGTGGAGGGCAGATAGCTGATGGTCAGGACGCTGTGCACGCCTTCCCGTGTGAAAACCGGATAGTGGTCCAGGTGATACATGTAGCGATAGGGGAAGCGATAGGCAAAAGGATAGTCATACCGGGAATACTCATAACCCTGGCTCACTTCCACTGAATAGGTATGGGAAAAGGTGGTCTTCAGCCCCTTTTTCGGTTCCCAGGCCAGTTTCAACATGGTGGAGAGGGCGTTTTCCGCAAAAGGAAAGGTGGCATTCAACACGCTGCTGCGCAGTCCGGTGGCGTGGGGGAGATAGGTGTTGTTGCCCTCCATACGGAGGGTGAAGAAATAGGTGGGCACAGGCTTTCGCCAGAAAAACAGGGGACCCTCTGCGGTGCCTTCCAGGATATGATGGGTTTTGTACCGCCAGAGACCGGGGCTGTCGGTGCGGTAGTGTCCGGTGACATGAAACCGGTCCCTTCCCTCACGGATTTCCAGACGGACCACCCCGGACATGGCCTCTCCGTATTCCGCGTTGAATCCCCCGATCATGGCCTCCATTTCCCGCAACGCAGCAAGAGGAACACGGATCCCAAACGCACTTCCTGAAAGGGGATCCCGGAGGGAGATTCCATCCACCAGCAGGGCGACTTCATTGCCCCGCCCTCCCCGGATGTTGATCTCCTGATCCACCCGCTGAACACCCGCCAGCTGTCCCAGCACGTCGGCCGTGTTCTGAGTGGAGGGAAGGTTCTGAAGTTCCTCGGTATCAATTTGCCGAACGGTGGCGGTCTGCTCCGGGGCAATCTCCTGACGTGCGGTGACCTCCACAGCTTCCACCTTGATGGCTTCCTGTGGGAGATAGAAATCCACCCGCGCCGACTTTCCCGCCTCCACCACCACCCACTCACCCTTGGTCTGGTAGCCCAGGATGGAAGCCTGAACGTAGTGCTTTCCGGGAGGAAGCTGGAAGCGATAGAACCCATCCAGATCTGCCGCTGCACCTCGCTTCAGGGAATCCACGTAAACATTGGCACCAGGAAGGGGTTCCCCGCTCACCGCATCGTACACAAACCCCTGCACCACGCCTTCGGATTGCGCGGCAAGGAGAGAGGGCAGCAACAGAAGGAGGATTGTCCTCATGCAGCCGTTAGTATACAGCCCCCGGTGCAGATCATCAAAAAGGAGAGGTCCCGTGGGTTCAGGAACTTACGCTGTGTTGCCTGTTCGCAGATCCTGCATCCACGCCTCTACAGACGCGGGATATTCCAGTCTGTGTTCCAGAAGTCTTCCCAGGATTTCCAGAACCAGCGGGTGGTAGCCTCCTTTCCCCATCTCGGAAAGGATCTCCTCCGGAGATTTGGGAGGGCGATAGCGGCGGTTGGGAGAAGTGGCGGCTTCAAAAGTATCCGCAACGGCAAGGATGGCACCCATCATTGAGATCTCATCCCCCCGCAGGCCTGCAGGATATCCGGATCCGTCCAGCCGTTCGTGGTGTTCCGCGAGAATGGGTGCCAGCCCCGAAATGGCCAGATGACGTAGCACACGCACACCCTCTCCCACGTGTCGCTGAATCAGGATTCGCTCTTCCCCGGTGAACCGGTTCAGCCGGTTCAACAAAATCCAGGGAAGGTAGAGTTTGCCCACATCATGCAGCAACCCTGTCACAGCCAGCACACGTGGAAACACGAACCGTGCATACCGGGGATGCGTCGCCACCATATCCCGGGCAATCTGATAGGCAAGCCAGCTCACCCGGAGTGAGTGATCTCGTGCTGTATACTGGTCCTTTTTCTCCAGCAAGGCGAGCAGCGCCTGAAGAAAGGGGAAATACTGGCCCAGCGCAAGATCTTCCAGCGCTTCCCTCCGACTTCCCATCCTCCGCACAAGCTGAAGCGCCATATCCAGCGTATCCCATTCCCGGAAAAACGCACCGGAAACCATGGCATACACAAGAGCTTCCTGAATACTTTCCAGAACGGTATCCGTGCGACCCTGCAGATACTCCAGAATGGCCCGGTACAGCTTCAGGGCCGCCCGGAGTTCATCGCTGACCTCCACCTCCTGACGGTCGAAAAAATTCAGCAGACGTCGGGCCCGGTCGTAATTCCCCGAGAAAAGATACGCCTCCATGAGCACAGACCAGGCAAAGGTGCTCCAGCCTTCCACCGTGTGGCGCCGGCGATAGAAACGCCGCAGATTCTGGACCAGTGCATGCATCATGGCTTCCCGGCCCGGTGCACGTTCATGGCTTTCCCCACGAAACCGCTTGAGGAGCAGATGGACCCGGTTGAGGACCACCACACCCTCCCGTCCGGCAATCAGAGGAGAACTGCGTGCATGATGCTGGATCAAACGCTCTTCTTCCCGGTTCCAGCGGAAGGCTTCGTCCCAGTTTCCCTGCTTTTCATGGTAGAGAGAGGCCACCCGACAGGCATACACACGGGCTTCCGGTGCCACTCGTTCGTCCATCAGAAAAGGCTGGATCTCCTCATACGCCCGTGTGTAAAGGCCATAGGTGCACGCATAAAGCGCGGCCCGGGCTCTCAGGGTGTGGCGGGTGGGAT
>JALUJC010000091.1 GCA_027053375.1 Caldifarciminota bacterium | reverse complement strand
GATCTGTGGCAGGTTCACATGGAATGGAAACGGGCACTGGCCAGAGAAATTCATCGCCGGGTCGCCAGACTGATGGAAGCGCGTCGCCTCCCCGAAGAATGGAAACCCGTGGCCGGTGCATCCTTTCATCCCGAAATCCTTACCCTGGGATTTGCCCGTCGCTTCACCGGCTACAAACGCGCCTATCTTCTTTTCCAGGATCCCGAACGGTTGCTGCGCCTCCTGCATCATCCCGCCGGACCGGTGCAGCTGATCTTCGCGGGCAAGGCCCATCCCCGCGATGAGGATGGGAAGAGGATCCTTCAGAAAATCCTGGATTTTGCGCGTCGTCCCGAAGTGGAAGGACGGATCGTTGTTCTGGAAAACTACGACATGGGGCTGGCCCGTCTGCTGACCCGGGGGGTGGATGTGTGGCTGAATACCCCGCGGGCTCCCCTGGAAGCCAGCGGGACCAGCGGGCAGAAAGCCGCCCTGAACGGGATTCTGAATGTAAGTGTGCTGGATGGATGGTGGCCGGAAGCCTATGACGGTCAGAATGGCTGGGGCATCCCCTCGGATCCATCCCTTCCCGACGAAATGCAGGACACACAGGATCGGGAAACCCTTTTTCATGTGCTGGAGAACGAGGTGGTTCCACTGTATTACAACAACCGGGAAAGCTGGGTCCAGCGGATGGTTCACGCCACCCGCTCTGTTCTGGAAGGATTCACCACAGGGAGGATGTTTCACGCGTACCGTGCATTTTTCTACGAGGAGCCCCTCCCTTGAACGCATACCACCGTGCCCTGGCATGCCTTTCTCACCGTGTGGACCATGAACGAACCGCCCGGGGGCCCACCTCCCTGCGTGCATTTCGTGAAATCCTTAAACGCCTTGGGCACCCTGAACGTTCCCTCCGATCCGTGGTGGTGCTGGTGGGAACCAAAGGCAAGGGTTCCACCGCCCATCATCTGAGCGCCCTTGCCGAGTCTCTGGGATTACGTGTGGGACTTTTTACCAGTCCCCATCTCATCAGCTACAACGAGCGTATCCGCCTGCAACAGCACCCCGTGGACCCGGAGCGGTTCGGCGAAACCCTCCTGGCACTGGATCGCCAGCTGGAAAGCCATGGCGGCGGGTTTCGCACCGTCTTCGAGCTCCTCACCCTCACAGCACTTCAGATCTTCCGTGAAGAACAGGTGGATCTTGCCATCTTTGAAGCCGGGCTGGGGGGACGTCTGGATACCACCGCCCTGCTCCCCGCGCGGGTCCTGGGGGTGGGTCCCATTCACAGAGACCACACAGCCCATCTCGGGGATACGTTTTCCAGCATCGTTCGTGAAAAGATCTACCCACGTGCCAACCGGATCCCTGCCGCTGTGGGCCATCAACCGCAGGTGCTTGCGGACACGGTCCGCCAGATCGCCCGCGCCCTCTATGCACCGGTTCTGCAGGAAGGGTGGGAATACCGGCTCGACAATATCCAGACATCTACGGGAGGGACCCGGGCGCGTCTGTTTTATCCCGCCCGTGAGGAGGTGATTTTCCTGGAGACGCCCGCCCGGGGGAAACACCAGGCCCACAACGCTGCCCTGGCCTGGATCATCATGGAAATCCTGTGGGGAGAACCCCTCCCACCCCACGCGAACTTTTGCATGCTCCAGTTACCCGGCCGACTCCATCGAATCGGTATACACCCGCCGGTCTATGTGGACGGTGCCCACAACGCCCTGGCCTTTCAGGCACTGAAGGAAGCTCTGACAGCGCTCCATCCCGATCACCGCTGGATCGGGGTCCTTGCCATGAACCGGGACAAAGCCGGTGCGGACGTCCATCACATTCTGCGCACCTGGAATGTCTGCTGGATCGCCACGCGGACGCCTTCTCCCCGATCACTGGATCCTGAAACCCTGATGCGAAAGCTATCCGACCTTTGCTGGATCGACCGATTGGAGGATCCAGGGGAAGCCGTGCAGACAGCACTTGAACGGGCCCAGAGGGAACGGAAAACCGGTGTGGTGATTACAGGGTCGTTCTATCTGAGTGGAGCTATCCTTCCATGGCTTCTTCAAACAGCCAGAGTCCCAGGCTGAGAAACAGAAAATCAAAGATGCCCATCACGCTGAACCAGCTGCCCACCGGAAGTGGATCGGCCTGAAGCGCCGATGTGGTGGTGCGAATGGCGCCCAGCAGCAGAGGGATCGAAAGGGGTAACAACAGCAGGGGTAGCAACAGCTCCCGTGCACGGGACCAGCTTACCACCAGTCCCTGAAGGATGCCCAGTACGGAGAGGCCAATCAGGGTGAGCACCACCGAGATCAGATACAGCCAGGGATGGTAGAGTGTGGTCCGGAACAGCGCCATACCAATCAGCGAGGCCACGACAGCCGTAAAAAAAAGGAACAGGAACTGGCTGATCACCTTCCCCAGGTATACTGCACTCCGATCTGCAGGAAGCAAACTCAGCGCATACAGGGCACGCTCCTCCCACTCCTGACCGATGGAGCGACCTGCGCCCAGAACACTGCCAAAAGACAGGGTAACCCAGAAACTACCGGCATAGAGAAGATCCAGGGAAACAGGGAGATCCTGAAAAGCCAGATTGAGCAGTGCCAGAGAGAGAAGGGTAAACAGCCCCAGGCTTCCCACGATTTCTCTTCCCCGGAGTTCAACTTTGAGCTCCTTCTGGATCAAACCGAGCAGAACGTGACGATACATGTCAGGTCTCCCGATTCCCGGGGAGTTCTCTTTGAAAACTCTCCATGAGGTGATCGTATCCCCGCTGTGAGATATCCACCTCGCTGCCATCCGCGCGCTTCAGCACCGCCCGGGGTTCAAAACTGGCACGGGCTTCTCCCACAATGGTCCATCCCTCCAGCTTTTCAAGATGCACCCGGTCCGAAGGATCAATGGCCAGCAGGATTTCATATTCCTCGCCGCTGGAGGTGGCAAGGGTGGAAGGGGGCAGTTGCATCACCTCCGCCAGAGCGTGGGTGGCAGGATGGATGGGAAGGCGATCTTCATAGAACACAAGGTCCACCTGGTTCATCCGGGCCAGGCGTCCCGCGTCAATCCCCAGTCCATCGGACAGATCCATGCCGCCCCGGGGACGAAACTCTATAAGAAGACGCTCCATCTCGTGAATTTTCGGGACGGGTTGCAAAAACTTTTCAATCAGCGCCTGGGCATCCTCTTCCTGAAGCTTCTCTTCATAGGAGCGGTTTTGCAGAAGATAGAGCCCCCCCATGGATCTTCCCAGGTCGCCGCTCACTGCCAGGAGATCCCCCGCCCGAACTTCCCGGGGGATGTAGCCTTCCCGGGAGGTTTCTCCCACCACCGTGATCACAAGCCCAATCCGCTCACTTCGGGTAATGTTCCCACCGGAGGGGGAAATGCAGAACCGTTTCATCAGAGGTTTGAATCCCTCATAAATATCGCTGATCTCCTTGAGCGACAGGGTCAGGGGAACTTCAAGGTTCACAAGAAATGTGATGGGCCGAGCCCCCATGGCCGCAAGATCGGAAAGCGCGGCCGCAAGGGCACGGTACCCCACATCCCCGAGCGCAAGGAGGCTCCGCTCAAAGTGGATCCCCTCCATGTGGGCATCCACAGAAAGCACCAGCGCTTTCCCGGGGATTTCCGTAATCATGGTGGCATCATCCGCACCCGAGGGAACAGGAAGGCGGGGATGCGGTGTATAGTAACGCGTTAAAGTACGGATCACCTCATCTTCACGATTGATCATGGTTCCTCCTTTGCCTCAACCGACACCGTACGGTCCAGATACTGATGGAGGGCAAGCAGATCCGCAGGGGAAACGCCCGGGATATGGAAAGCATCCGCCAGGGTACGTGGAAGGTGCTTCTTCAGTTTCTCGCGCGCCTCAAAAGAGAGATTGGGCACCTCGTCATAATTCAGATCTCCAGGAATCACAATGCGATCAAGATGGCGATAAAACCGATACTCCCGTTCCTGGCGTTCCACATATGCACGGTACTTGATTTCGATCTCCACCTTCTCCCTGAGATGAAGCGGTAAATCCGGGGCCAGACCCCAGCGAATCAGATGTTCCAGACGAATCTCCGGTCGACGCAGGAGGGAAGCCAGTGTAGGACGATCCCGAACAGGCGCGCTGCCCAGTTCTCTCAGTCGATCGTTGACCTCACGGGCGTGGACCCGTGTGGTTTTCAGAAAGGTAAGGGCCTCTTCCACCCGGTTTTTCTCTTCAAGATACCGGTGATAGTCTTCCCCGGAGACCAGGCCCAGGGCATGGGCCTTTGGCATCAACCGATCCACTGCGTTGTCCATACGGAGTGAAAGCCGGAACTCCACGCGGCTGGTAAACATACGGTAGGGCTCATCGGTGCCTCTTCGGACAAGATCATCCACAAGAACCCCGATGTAGCTCTCGTGCCTCCCGGGGATCCAGAGATCTGCGCCTCCTGCTCGCAGCATGGCGTTGATCCCCGCCAGAATCCCCTGCGC
>JALUJC010000090.1 GCA_027053375.1 Caldifarciminota bacterium | reverse complement strand
GGTGCTTCCCGATCTGGTCAAACGTGTGGGGTCGGGCCACACGGTGGTGGGCCCTTTCCAGCCTGATCCCCGGGAAACACGGAGTCCGTGGTGGCGCGATCTTCTGGAGAGCGCGGGCTTTTCCGCGAGTCACGTGGACAACATCTGGCCCTATGTCTGGAAAAAACTGCTGATGAATGCCGTGATCAACCCGCTGACCGCCCTGACACAGGTGCCCAACGGCGCGCTCCTGGAGGTTCCCGACCTCCGGGATCTGGCGGTGGAATTGCTTCAGGAAGCTTATCCTGTCGTGCAGCGGCAACTCCTCCCGGAATGGACCCTTGAACAGTTACAGAAAGAACTTTTCCAGGTGCTGGAGCACACCCGGGAAAACCGCTCCTCCATGGCGCAGGATCTGAGGCTCCAGCGCCCCACGGAACTTCCCTGGATTACCGGTGCATTGCTGGACCAGGCAAGGGAACAGGGAAGGGCCCTGATTCGTCATGAATTTCTCTACCGCCTGATCGGCGGATTGCAGGTCTGGCAGCAGGCCCGGGGTATGTTGATCTGAGTCCGTGATGTCTTCCTTCCGTCTGCATGCACCCTACCCCCCTGCCGGGGATCAACCCCGTGCCATCCGGGAAATCGTGGAAGCCTTTCGCCGTGGGGAACGCTACGTAACCCTGCTCGGGGTCACCGGCAGCGGGAAAAGCATCGCGCCCTGGGAACCGGTCTGGATCCAGGAAGACGGTCACTGGACCCCTGTGCCCATTGAGGATCTTTTTCTGCAGCAGGAAGGAGAAATCACCCTGGACCGGGACCATACGCTTCTTCATCTCTCACGCCCTCTTCCGGTTCTCGCCATGGATCGTTCACGAGCGCAGGCCACAGTGAGTGTTGCCCCCACCATCACCCGTCACCCGGAGAGTGCCGACCTGTTCCGTGTGGAGACCTCTACAGGGCGCGTGATCACCGTAACGGGAGACCACAGCCTGTATATCCAGCGGGATGAGCGGTTGTTTCTGATTCCCACCCACGAATTGAAAGTGGGGGACAAACTCCCGGTCCCTGGAGGAGAATTTCCCCTGGATGATCAGGACATTCCACTGGCGTGGGAACCGGTGCGTTCCATCCATCGGATGGTTCACAATGGCTGGGTTTACGACCTGACCGTTCCCGGAACCGAGACGTTCCTCGCAGGCGAAGAAGGCATCTTCGTCCACAATACCTACACGGTGGCCAACGTGATCGCGGAACTGAACCGTCCCACCCTGATTCTCTCCCACAACAAAACGCTCGCCGCCCAGCTTTTTGCCGAACTGAAGGGATACTTCCCGGAAAACGCCGTGGAGTATTTCATCAGTTATTACGATTATTATCAGCCCGAGGCTTATGTGCCTGCCACCGACACCTACATTGAAAAGGAAGCCGATATCAACGAGGACATTGAACGGCTCCGCCTGAGAACCACCGCCAGTCTGCTTTCCAGAAGGGACGTGATCGTGGTGGCGAGTGTTTCCGCCATCTATGCCCTGGGAGATCCAGAAGAGACACGGAAGTTCTTTTTTGTGATCCGCAGAGGAACCTCCCTGGACCGGGAGGAGATGCTTCGCAGGCTTGTTGAACTTCAGTATACACGCAACGATGCCGTGCTCAAACGGGGGACCTTCCGGGCACGTGGGGACGTGGTGGAAGTGATTCCCGCCTATGAGGAACATGTGGTTCGCGTGGAGTTCTGGGGAGATGAGGTGGAACGGCTGACCATCCGGGATCCCCTGACCGGCGAAATTCTGGAAGAACCCGAACAGGTGGCCATCTATCCCGCGGGACACTGGCTCACTTCTGAAGAAAAGTTTATTCGTGCTCTCCAGAGCATTGAAGAAGAACTCCGCGAACGCCTGAAAGAGCTGGAAGCCACAGGCAAAATCCTGGAAGCGCGTCGACTGGAGCAACGAACCCGCATGGATCTGGAACTGCTGCGGGCGACGGGAACATGTCCCGGTGTGGAAAACTACTCCCGCCACCTGTCAGGCCGGGCGCCGGGGGAACGCCCCCACTGTTTGATTGACTACTTCCCTGAGGACTTCCTCCTGGTGATTGACGAATCCCATGTCACCATCCCCCAGCTTCAGGGAATGTACCGCGGGGACCGGGCACGTAAGAAAACCCTGGTGGAATATGGTTTTCGCCTCCCTTCCGCCCTGGACAACCGTCCTCTTCGTTTTGAAGAACTGGAAGCCCTCTGGAACCAGGTTCTTTTTGTATCCGCAACCCCGGGCCCCTATGAACTGGAAAAAACCGGGGGATGGGTGGTGGAACAGATCATTCGCCCCACCGGGCTCGTGGACCCGGAAATTCTGGTCAAACCCACCCTCCATCAGATGGACGTGATCCTGGACGAGGTGCGTAAACGTGCGGAGAGGGGTGAACGGGTCCTGATCACCACCCTCACCAAGCGGATGGCGGAGGATCTTGCAGATTACCTGGTGAAACACGACGTTCAGGCACGGTACCTCCACTCCGAGCTGGACGCCATTGAGCGCGTTCAGTTGCTGCGCGACCTGCGTCTTGGAGCGTTTGATGTGCTCGTGGGGGTCAATCTGCTCCGCGAAGGGCTGGACCTCCCTGAGGTCTCCCTGGTGATGATCCTGGATGCAGATAAAACCGGATTCCTTCGATCGGAACGCTCGCTGATTCAGATGGCAGGACGGGCCGCCCGGAATGCGGCTGGTCAGGTTATCCTGTTCGCCGATGAAATCACACCGGCTATGGAACGGGCCATCAGGGAAACCCACCGACGTCGTCAGCTCCAGCTCGCCTACAACAAAAAGCACGGGATCGTTCCACGGACCATCCGGAAATCTCCTGAAGAGATCATGCGCCTGACCCGGATCGCCGATGAACGTGTGTTCACCAGGAAAGAAGACGCCACAGAACAGGAAATCCAGCTTCTTCTTGAGGAACTCTCCCCCATGGAGGCCCTGGAAGAACTGGAACGAAGGATGAAACAGGCAGCGGATCTATGGGAATTTGAGCGGGCAGCCCGGTACAGGGACGCCTGGCTCAAATTGAAGGAAACCCTCCGGAGTGGAACATGAAAAGACGTGTGTTTTTCCCGGTTCTTTTCCTGCCCCTGTGGCTCATCGGTACAGGGTGCACACCCGCCCTGCAGGGGACCCGGGATATGGCAACCCGTGCCTGGATTGATCGCTGGCTCCACACCCCGTCGCTCCAGCACGCCTCGGTGGCGTTCCACGCTGTGGACCTTGAGACTGGACAGGTATGGTTTTCCTACCGCGCAAGAAAAAACCAGCTGCCCGCCTCTACCCTGAAACTCCTGGTGGGATGGAGCGCCCTGGCACACTGGGGTCCCGCCCACCGTTTTGTGACGTTGCTGTGTACGGACAGCCTCAGAAACGATACCGCCTATTCTCTGTATATTCGAGGATCCGGAGATCCCTCCCTGCGCTACGAAGATCTTCTGCGATGGGTGGATCACCTCCGGGCCGCCGGGGTCCGGGTGATCGTGGGACGTCTGGTGGTGGATGAATCGTACCTGGATACGATCCGGCTGGGTCGGGGCTGGATGTGGGATGAAGGCGCCGGTGGCTGGGTGGCACGGACAGGTGCACTTGCCATGGACGAAAGTACGGTGGAGCTGCATATTCGCCCGGGTCCCTCCCCGGGCGCCTCCGCACGCCTGGCCCTTGTCCCTCCGGATACAGAAATTGTCCTGATCAACCACCTGCTCACCGATACCCTCCCCACCCATTACACCTATGACAGGGTGTTCAGGGACGGACGAAACATCCTGACCGTACGGGGAACGCTGAACGTCCATGAACCCCTGCGTGTTCATCGTGTGAACCTGGATGATCCGGCCGGTCACCTGGCCCGTGTTTTTGCAGATCTGCTTCGATCCCGGGGGATCCAGCTGAAAGCGACCTCTGTACGGGACACACTCCCCCCGGATGTGGACACCCTTCTGAAAGAAGCGTCCCCACCCCTGCACGTGATTCTGTACAGTATGCTCAAACACTCCTCCAACTTTATTGCGGAACAGCTGCTGAAAACCCTGGGCGCGGATGTGTACGGCCCACCCGGCACCGCAGAGAAAGGACTCAAAGTGATTCGCCAGACCCTCCATCGCTGCGGGATATCCGACGCCTATGTGCAGGTGGATGGATCGGGCGTCTCACGGTACAACCAGGTCTCTCCCGCGCTGCTGGTATCGCTGCTGCGCTGTGCGAATCAGAATCCTCTGTGGGGGCCCGAATTTCTGGTTCTCCTTCCCATCGGTGGTGTGGATGGTACGCTTGCGCACCGATACACAGGATTTCCGGGAAGAATCCGCGCGAAAACCGGGACCCTTTCCGGTGTGGTGACCCTGGCCGGGTACGGGGTTTCCGACCTGAACGAACACGTTGCCTTCAGCATCATGCTTCAGGGTGGGGGGTCCGTTCGGACTTATCGAAAAGCGCTGGATCAGTGGGTGG
>JALUJC010000089.1 GCA_027053375.1 Caldifarciminota bacterium | reverse complement strand
CCACCACCCTGCCCGGTATCTCCATTACCGAGGCCCGGCGGATCCTTCAGATTCAGGACAGTGTGCTGAAGAGCTTTCCGGAGGTTGCCCGTGTGTTTGGCAAGGCTGGACGGGCTGAAACGGCCACCGATCCGGCACCTCTCTCCATGATCGAGACAACCATTCTGCTCAAACCTCAGCGAGAATGGCGCAAGGGGATGACCTTCGAAAAGTTAATTGAGGAGATGGACCAGGCGTTGCGCATCCCGGGGTTTCCCAATATATGGACCCAGCCCATCAAGAACCGTGTGGATATGGTGTCCACGGGGATACGCACACCGGTGGGCGTCAAACTGTACGGTCCTTCTGTGGACACGCTCCAACAGCTTGCCCTGCAGGTGGAAGGGCACATGAAGATGATGCCGGAGGTCCGCAGTGCCGTGTCCCAGCGGTTGCTGGAAGGGACCTACCTGGATGTTCAGGTGAAACGGGAGATTCTTGCCCGGTACGGACTGACCCTGGAAGACGTGAACCGGACGCTGGAAATGAGCCTGGGCGGACTCATGGGGCTACCCATCATTGAAGGACGGGAGCGTTACCGGCTGATTGTTCGGTATCCCCGAGAGTTAAGAGACGATGTGGACAAGATCCGCAGGCTCCCGGTGCTGACCGGTGTACACCCCGGCCCTGATGGTCGCCTTCCCTGGATCCCGCTTTCAGCGGTAGCGGAGATCGAAATGAAACAGGGACCGAATCTCATCCTTTCCGAAGAAGCGATGCCGGTGATCTATGTGTTTGTGGATGTGAAAACCGACGATCTGGGTGGGTTTGTCCGCAGGGCAAAGTCTATGCTGGAAGCGAACATGACACTGCCCCCCGGTTACCGCATGGTGTTTTCCGGACAGTATGAATACATGGAACGTGCGTCCCGGAAGTTCCAGATGATCATCCCCATCACGCTGCTCACGGTTTTCATGTTGCTCTTTCTCAATTTCCGACATCCGGTGCCCTCGCTTCTGGTGATGCTCACCCTTCCCTTTGCCATGGTGGGCAGTCTGTGGCTCCTGTTCCTGTTGCGGTACAATTTCTCTGTGGCTGTGTGGGTAGGGGTGATCGCCCTTCTCGGGGTTGCTGCGGAAATCGGTGTGGTCCTGCTGATCTTTCTGCAGGAAGCATACGAACACGCCCGGCACGCACAACGCCTGAAGACACGGGCCGATCTGAGGCGGGCGGTGGTGGAAGGTGCCGTAGAAAGGGTACGCCCGGTGATGATGACGGTGTCGGCGTTGTTGTTCGGGCTGTTGCCCCTGATGTGGGGACATGGAGCAGGTGCCTCCATCATGAAGCGCATTGCGGCACCCATGGTCGGGGGTATTCTATCCTCTGCCGCCATGACCATGCTGGTGCTGCCCGTTCTGTACTATTTATGGAAGCGCCGGGGTCTGCCCGAAGACCTCTGAGACCGCCCCATCCGGTTCCTCAAACACCGGCGGGGGACCCACGGGTCCCCCGCCGGACCATCTGGGACTGTGTGGATTATTCCTGTGGGGAGGACATGCCCTGCTGGGCAGCACGCTGCATCAACTCCTGAAGGGATACGGCCTTGTAGCCTTCAGGAATCTGAAAGAGGGAAGCAGGTGCACGAAAAGATTCAATCTTGATGATCTCTTCGTAGTTCTGGCCCATCATACCGCGGACTTCCTTAAGAATCAGGCCCTTCTTGATCAGTTCCCTGTACGCCGGTGCATCGCTCAGGCTGGTCCCCTCCTCCATCTGCATCATTTCAGAGAGCTTTTCCATGTTGAGGTCTTTGAGCAGAGGATGTTTCCCCACCCAGATGTGGGCGATGACCTGTTCACGGTGCTTGAGCACATACTCCCGGGCTTCCACACCGGCGATGGTCTCTTTCTTGCCGGTGGGGGAGGCCTGGATGGCGGCGAGTTCTTTTTTTCGAGCCTCTTTTTGCTGTTCCATCATCTTCCGGGCTTCCTCGCGGCGATCTTTGGGCAGCTGCTGGAGCATCATGTCTTTCATCTGCTCCACCATGGCGTTGAGCTCCTGGTGAAAGGTCCGGGCTTTTCCCTTCCAGTAGCTTTTTTGCTGTGGAAGCAGCACCGCAAGTTCCTCTTTGTTGAGATCCACGAGGGTGATCTCCCCGTCTGACTCCACCCGGAGTTTTTGTTTCTGGACGACCGTCACGGAAGTGTCGGTGCCTCCCTGGCTGTTGCTCTGGACACGGGTCACCCGCCATCCTGCAAAAGAAGGCGTGACCAGCATGCCCATGAGCAAAAGGTGCATCATGGTACGCATACCTTCCTCCTGAAGGTTTGTAAGGTCCGTTCTCATTGTCCGGGTGGAGTGGGGTGGTGTCAAGAGGCGCGGATGGTTCAGCACCCTTCCTGTATGCTCACGAAAACCAAAAGGGAGGGATTGCATGGATCTGCACGGGATCATCCAGACCGTGGGCAACTGGGTGTGGGGTCCGCCGATGATCATTCTGCTGCTGGGAACGGGGTTGTATCTCACGTTTCTCCTGGGTGGGATCCAGTTCCGGCTCCTGAGCCACGCGCTGTGGCTGGCACTCATCAAACGGAGGGAGGATGTACCGGCGGAAGGGGACATCTCCCATTTTCAGGCGTTGATGACCGCCCTCTCCGCCACGGTGGGAACCGGGAACATTGCGGGGGTGGCCACCGCCATCGCGGCGGGAGGCCCGGGCGCGCTCTTCTGGATGTGGATGACCGGGCTCGTGGGCATGGCCACGAAATACGCCGAGGCGGTGCTGGCGGTGAAATACCGGGTACAGGACGAGATGGGCACCATGAGCGGGGGTCCCATGTACTACCTGTCCCGCGGTCTGGGACTTCCCTGGCTGGGTGCGCTGTTTGCGTTCTTTGCAGCCTTTGCGGCCTTTGGGATCGGAAATATGGTTCAGTCCAACTCCGTCGCCGATGCTCTGCACAGCGCCTTTGGGGTTCCTTCTGGCATCACGGGTGCGATCCTGGCGGTTCTGACGGCGCTGGTGATTCTGGGGGGGATCCGGAGCATCGCCCGGGTCACCGAGGTGCTGGTACCTTTCATGATTGTCCTGTATATGGTCGCGGGTACGCTGGTGCTTCTGCTGCATCTGGATCGCCTTCCGGCGGCGTTTTCCGCCATTCTCCGTGGCGCCTTCCAGCCCACGGCTGCAGTGGGCGGATTCCTGGGGGCCACGGTGGCCCAGACCCTCCGGTATGGTGTGGCGCGGGGGATCTTCTCCAACGAGTCGGGGCTGGGGAGCTCCCCCATTGCAGCCGCAGCGGCCCAGACCCGTGATCCTGTGCGGCAGGCGCTGGTTTCCATGACCCAGACATTTATTGACACGCTGGTGGTCTGCACCTTTACCGGACTGGTGATTCTCACCACCGGTGTGTGGACAACAGGAGAAACCGGGGCGGCCCTGACCGCACAGGCCTTTGGGAAAGGGTTGCCCGCCCTGGGAGAAATGGTGGTGGCGGTCAGCCTGGCGTTGTTTGCTTATTCCACCCTCCTGGGGTGGAGCTACTACGGGGAAAAGTCGCTGGAGTACCTGCTGGGCGTTCGTGCGGTGGTTCCCTATCGTCTGGTGTTTTCTGTGCTGGTGCTGGTGGGTGCGCTGGTCCGGCTGGACACCGTCTGGGCCCTTGCGGACGTGATGAACGGCCTGATGGCGGTGCCCAACCTGGTGGGGTTGCTGGGGCTTTCCGGTGTGGTGGCGGCGGAGACCCGGCGGTACCTGGCCACGCGGAAGCGAGGAGATGCATAGTGCACAGGTATCTCTGGATCGGAATCATTTTTCTGGCTGGATTGACAGGATGCCGTTCTGTGCCAAAAGCCCGGACACCAAAAGAAGCCATCCTCCGGTACGTTCAGGCCGTACAGCAGGGGGATGGGCGAACCGCGCGCCAGATGTGGCCGCACAGGGCGGCAGAGAAGGAGATGGGGCGTACCTTTCGTGCACTTTCCCTGTGGATGGCGTTTTTCCTGGTGTTCGTTCTGGGTGGGGTTCCCCTGTATTTCCTGCTTCGTGGGGTGTTTGGGGTACAACAGCCCCTTTTGATGATGATTGGAGGGATGCTCCTTCTGAGCGTGCTCTTTGTACCTTTGCTGCGTACCGGGATGCTGGCGCTGGTGGACCGGATCCAGCTCTTTTCCGAACAGGCAAGGCTGGAGGACGCCACAGTGACCGTGGTGGATGAGACCACGGATGTGGATTCCCCCTTTGTGCTGGTGGAGCGACGGTATCCCGATGGGGTGAGTGCCTGGGATACCGTGTGGGTGGCGATGAAGGGAGGGGGATGGGTGATCCTCCGGTGGGCTTCCGGCAAACTCCAGCCCGCGGCGCGTTGATGATTCTCTGAAGCCAACGTATACTAACAGCGGTCCAGGACCAAAAAAGGAGGCATCGTGGCGGATCTGAACACCCTGCTGGAGCGCTTTCATGATCTTCAGCGCTACCTGAATATCGAAGCCAAACGA
>JALUJC010000088.1 GCA_027053375.1 Caldifarciminota bacterium | reverse complement strand
GTGTTCTGGAACCCGGCTGCGCTTGTGTTTCTTGCACGGCCCAGAACCGTTTTCCTTCAGGAAGGGAGGCTCTATCTGGATCTTCGCCAGCATTTTCTCGGGGCTGTGGCAACCATCGGACCTTCCCAGCGGGTGGGTCTTTATGCCCTTGCCCTGACCCTTCCTGCCTTTGAGGGGACCGATCTCTACCACCCCGGGGGGAATGGGCGTGCGGTGCACTATGGAGATCTTCTGGTGGGATTGACGTATTCACGAAAGCTCTCTTCACGCTACAGCGTGGGTGTGGCGCTGAAATATCTGCAGGAAAACCTGGATGGCACCCTCATGCGGGCCGGTGCGGTGGACCTGGCTTCCTATTACTGGATCGGTTTCCGGGATCTCCGGATCGGGATGGGGATTTTTAATCTGGGTCCTGATGCCGGTCCGGGGCGTGGATATGACCGGTTTTCTCTGCCCATTACCTTCCGGACCGGGGTGTCGGGTCGCCCCTTCGGATCTCTTCTGTGGTCTTTTCAGATTGAAAAGCCGGTGGACAATGCCGAGGACTTTCGCGTGGGGTGGGAATATCCACTCAGTGAGGTTCTTCTGGTGCGTGCGGGTTACAGGATCAACAACCACCCCCGTGGGGATGCCCTTTCAGGGTGGGGATTTGGCGTTTCTCTTCGCCTTCCGAGCATGCGTGTGGATTATGCGGTTCAGTCCTATGGAGAACTGGGCGCCATCCATCGGGTGGGCCTGGAGGTACGTCCATGAAAAGACAGGGATGGGTGCTTGGTTTGTTGGGCGTGGGATGGGTGTTGCTCACCGCGTGTGGCCATCGTTATCCCATCCCTCCCCGGGGAGAGGGGTTGACCCTGACAGATTCAACCTTCCTGCGGGTTCAGGTGCTGGATTTTCCTTCGGATACGGTGAGGGACCTGCTGTTTGGAGACGGGTTGTACGTGCTGACCCAGCGTGCCCTCCATAAATTGTATCCCGATGGTTCCCCCACACCGGCCGTGTTTGGTGGGCTGGTGGATCCAACGGCGGTGGCGCAGGATCGTTCCACGGGGGAGGTGTATGTCCTGGATCGGGGACTTCAGGCGATTCTGCGCTATCCTCCCGATGGAGATTCGTCAGGAACCGTGGTGGTGCAGGACACCGGGTGGGTGGATCCCCGTGGCCTTGCAGTGGTGAATGGCGGGCTGATCGTGACCGAATATGCCCTTCATCTTCTTTTGCGCTATGATCCCGACAGCACAGGACAATTCACGGCGTCCCCGGATACGCTGGCGCGCGAGGGCAATGGAATCCTGAATGTCCGCAATCCCTGGGGCGTGTTTCCTGACTTCTCCGGGCAGATCTGGGTGGCGTCTTCCGGGCAGCACTGGGTGGAGCATTTCACGGCTTCCCTTCCTCTGCAAAACCTTCTCCATCTTGGCGATTCCACAGGGGTGGGAGGCGCCGATACGGGCGTGTTTCGCCATCCCGTCGACGTGTCCGGAGATCTACTGGGAAGGGTGGTGGTGGCGGACTCCGGTAATCGGCGGTTGCAGATGTTTTCTCCGGACGGCGCCTTTGCACAGATGTTCGGGTCACCGGACTCTCTGGCGCCCCTTGCAGTTTTGATGTCTCCGGATGGGCAGAAGGTATGGGCCGGGTTTGTGGGGCGGGTGGAGCGGTATGAGCATCCCTCCCTGCCCGGGAACCCGGATCTTCCCCCGGAATACGGAGGTGGACTCTGACATGAGGCGAATCCCAGTGTGGTTTTTCTTTGCTTTTGTGGTTTTGCTGGCAGGACCGCTGGGTGCTGTGGTGAACTTCCGGACCACGGGTATCGGAAACGTGCGGCTCACGGTGTCCAACATGGGTATGCTGGGGACCAGCTTTGACCTCCCTGGATACCCTTCCTGCGAGTATCCCAGGGAGAGCGGCACCGAGCGACTGGACAAAGCGGGAATCTGGATTGCAGCCAAAGTCTCCGATCCCACCGATTCCCTGCGGATCACCTCCGCGGTCACCAACAGCGCCACCTATGGGGTGGGCAGCGAAGGGTTTGAGTTTATTCCTTCCCCTTCCGCCGCAGATACCATCCGGGAGCTTTCCACCCTGCTCACGTCCCCATATTATGCCCCACAGGATGCCGTATCAGAGCAGGATTTTGTGGCCCATTTCACGGATTATCTCTGGCCCCAGGGTCCCCCGGTGAACCACCGCCCCCTCGGGGCGGATGTGACCCTGACTTCACATGCGTGGAGTTATGATTACATTGACGATGTGGTGATACTGGAATACACCATTGTCAACACCGGTCTGGCGGGTGCCTGGCGGGATGTGTATGTGGGCATGTATGCCGAACTGGTTTCAGGAAACGAAACGTTCTGGGGCGATGCCTTTGCAACTTCGCCCTTTTTCCAGCACAAACGTCTGTTTTACAACGACACCCTTCGTCTGATGTACGAGCGCAATGACGGGTATGACCTGCTGGCCCAGGGATACGGAGGCTTCCAGTTTCTGGGGGTGATCCGCGGGCAGGAATGGCTTCCGGCCGATTCTTTCCAGACGGTGTTTATCTGGTGGCCCTGGCAACCCGCCAACTACCAGGGCTGGACCGATGCCACCTGGTGGCAGAATTATATTCTGGAAACCCAGAATTACCCTCCCATGGACGATGCGTATGTGCAGCAGAACGGTTATCCCGACCCGGTCGGGTTTTTGAAAGTGGGACCGTTCCCCTTTGTGGGGGTGGGAGAAACCCTCCGGGTGGTGTTTGCCTTCGTGGGGGGGCTGGATGATCAGCACCTTGAATCCAACGCGGGATGGGCAAAACGCGCCTTCCTGTCCCAGTATATTCTTCCAGCACCGCCTCCTTCTCCACGTCTTGCGGTGGTGACCGATCACGGCGTGGCGCGGATTTATTTTGATGATTCTCCAGAAAGAGCGGTGGATCCCAACACGGGGGAAAAGGATTTTGAGGGATACCGGATCTATCGGCGTAAGGGGACGTTTACCACTGAGGATTCCGGCTGGGTGCTGGTGGCGGAATACGATAAGCAAGATGATGTGGGATACAACACAGGATTGCCGCCACGGGCTGTGGATGGACCCTATGCCGGATGGTATGTGGTGGAGGATCGGGGGGTGCACGACGGGGAGGTGTATACGTATGCGGTGACTTCCTTTGACCGTGGGAATCCTGATCTGGGGTTGTCCTCGCTGGAGAGCAGCCGATCGCAGAACGCCACCACCATCACCTTGGCGCCGCAGCCCACCGATCGTCTCCATCCGGCGCCGGTGCAGGTGTTTCCAAATCCTTACCGCAAGTCTTCTCCCCTGGATGGTCCCACGCCCTTTGATCGCAAACTGGTGTTTCAGAATTTGCCCCGGCGCTGCCGGATCTCCATCTATACCCTGTCGGGAGATCTGGTGAAGGTGATTGAACACGACGATCCCCTGAAGGGCCAGGAAACCTGGAACCTGATCACGCGGTATGATCAGGAAGCCGCCACGGGGCTCTATCTCTTTGTGGTGGAGGATCTGGAAACCGGAGATCGTCAGAAAGGGCAGTTTCTGATTCTGAAGTAATTCAGGGACGTTCGTCCTTCAGCTGTGAAAGCACGCCCGGGGTCAACCCCTCGTCCCAGAGTTCCACCGCACGTCGGATGTGGGGAATGGTGATGCTCCCACCCACGATGGCGGCCACATTCAGTGCTTCCAGGATCTCTTCCCGTGAGAGTCCCAGTTTCCGGCACTGAATCAGGTGATAGAGAATGCAGTCGTCGCAGCGGAGGACCGTGGAGGCCACAAGTCCAAGAAGTTCCTTGGTTTTCTTATCCAGCGCGCCTTCCCGGTAGGTCTGGCCGTCCAGACTCCAGAAGCGTTTGAGGGAAAGGGGGGCGTCCCGAAGGACAAGCCTGTTTTGCTTTGCGCGCTCCTTCCAGAACCGAAGCACCCGTTCCTGTGCCTGCATGTGGGAAAGATACAGCAGAGGTGAGGAACCGTCAGGGGGTGGGGGTGTACACTTCCCACGCACCTTCCAGAAAATGGCGCCAGGCGTGAACCAGACGGATCCCTCCCAGGAGGAGGAACACCCCCATCCAGATGCCTGCCATCAGCACGACGCTGACCACGAGCAGAAAGAGGGGAAACGGCGGCTGGAAAGGCACACGTTTCTGGAGCGGTGCATATTCCGCGGCGAGTCTGCGGTAAATCAACACCAGCCGCGAGGAAGGTGGGAGTTGATCCGATCCTTTGATGGCCTTCATCACACGAAACGATACAACGCATGAAGGGATCCATCAAGGGAAAGATCCTGGATCACGTGGAAGCCTGGATTTCAGAGCTTTTCTGGAGCCGTATACGTGGTGTGCCCTGTGTTTTACGGGGTTGTTCGTGTGGATCCCTGGGATCCGTTCAGCGCTGCAGCGGGGCGTACGGAAAGGGTCGGACGTTGCGGGATGTTCGGGATCTGCCACGGACCGTGGCGAGGAAAAGATTGTGTGGTTCCTCCTTGATCC
>JALUJC010000087.1 GCA_027053375.1 Caldifarciminota bacterium | reverse complement strand
CCTTCGACCCGACGGAAAATCTCAGGTCACCGTGGAGTACGAAAACGGGCGTCCCGTACGGGTCGACACCGTGGTGCTCTCTGCGCAGCACGACGAGGATGTCCACATTGACGACCTGCGCCAGGACCTCCTCCGGGAAGTAATTCAGAAAGTGATCCCCCCTGAGATGCTGGACGATCGGACCCACTACCACATCAATTCCACGGGCCGTTTCGTCATCGGTGGTCCTGTGGCCGACACCGGCCTGACGGGACGCAAGATTATGATTGACACCTATGGAGGATTTGCCCGGCATGGCGGCGGCGCCTTTTCCGGAAAGGACCCCACAAAGGTGGATCGTTCCGCAGCGTATATGGCCCGGTACATTGCCAAAAACCTGGTCAAGGCAGGGGTGGCCCGTAAGGTGGAGGTTCAGCTCGCCTATGCTATCGGCGTTCCCCAGCCGGTGGCCATCTATGTGGACACCTTTGGAACCTCCGACATCCCGGAAGCGAAAATCGTGGCAGCCATCCGGAAACGGTTTGATCTTTCTCCTAAAGGGATCATCAAGGAGCTGGATCTCCTGCGCCCGATCTATCGAAAAACCGCAGCTTATGGACATTTTGGCCGGGAAGAAGAAGGTTTTACCTGGGAACTCACCAATGCGGCCAGAGACCTCAAGGAGCTGATCTATGGCCAGGGCTGATTTTCCTCCGCACGCGGTGGCCGACCTGAACCTGGCAGACCAGGGCCGACGCAAGATCGAATGGGCGATCCGCCATATGCCTGTTCTCCGTACGCTTCGCGAACGTTACCGCGAAACCCGTCCCCTGGAAGGGGTTCGCATTGCCGCCTGTCTTCATGTCACCTCCGAAACCGCACACCTGATGATTGCACTCAAAGAAGCCGGTGCGGATGTGCGGCTCTCCGCTTCCAACCCCCTGTCCACGCAGGACGATGTGGCAGCCTCTCTGGTCCGGGACTTTGGCATCTCCGTGTTTGCGCGCCACGGAGAAGACCGTGAGGAATACTATACCCACATCCAGCAAACCCTGGACCACGGGCCCAGCATTACCATGGATGACGGGGGGGACCTCACGGTGTATGCCCACGAAAAGGGCGGGGAACTGCTTGCTGGAATCCGCGGCGGAACCGAGGAGACCACCACAGGCGTGATCCGGTTCCGGGCGATGGAGCAACAGGGAACCCTCCGGTATCCCATCATTGCGGTCAACGACTCCCGAACCAAATATCTTTTTGACAACCGGTACGGGACCGGGCAATCCACTATTGATGGCATTCTCCGGGCCACCAACCTTCTTCTGGCGGGATCCACCTTCGTGGTGGCCGGCTATGGATGGTGTGGACGGGGCGTGGCCATGCGTGCGCGGGGCATGGGCGCCCGGGTGATCGTGACCGAGGTGGATCCCATTCGCGCCCTGGAAGCGGCCATGGACGGATTCGAGGTGATGCCCATCGCAGAAGCAGCAGAACGTGGGGATCTGTTCGTTACCGTGACCGGGAACAAGCACGTGATCGACCGGCCCGCCCTGGAACGCCTGAAAGACGGCGCCGTGCTGGCCAATGCCGGCCACTTCAATGTGGAGATCAATCTGGAAGCCCTTACAGAAATGGCCGAGACGGTGGAGGAAGTGCGCCCCAGCGTCAAAGCCTATCACCTCCGGGATGGACGCACCGTCTATGTTCTGGCCGACGGCCGCCTGGTCAACCTGGCCGCCGCCGAAGGGCATCCCTCGGTGGTGATGGACATGAGTTTTGCCAATCAATTTCTTGCAGCACTGCACATCCATCAGCATGGTCAAACCCTGGAACATAGAGTCTACACCCTTCCTCCGGAGATCGATGAGGAAATCGCCCGCCTGAAACTCGCGGCGATGGGAATCCGCATCGATACCCTGACCCCCGAGCAGGAGGCCTATCTCTCGGGCTGGGAGGAAGGGACATGAAAGGGGGTGAAACCGTGGACAAATCCACCCCGGTGCAGGACAGCGAGGTCTTTGCCACCGTTCCTGAGGCTGTGGAGATTATCCGTCAGGGCGGCATGGTGATCGTGGTGGACGATGAGGACCGGGAAAACGAAGGAGACGTCATCGCCGCTGCCGAGAAGGTCACCCCGGAGATGATCAACTTCATGGCTGTTCATGCCCGTGGGCTGATCTGCCTCTCCCTGGACGAAGAGCGATTCCGTTACCTTCGCCTGGAAATCCCCGTGGAAAAAGGCGATCCCGAAGATACCAACTTTGGCCTGACCATTGATGCCGCCCGGGAGATCACGACCGGTTCATCCGCCCATGATCGGGCCACCACCATCCGGATCGCTGTGGATCCCCATGCCCGTCCGGAAGACCTCCGCCGTCCGGGTCATGTGTTCACGCTCAAAGCCCTTCCGGGAGGCGTGCTTCGAAGGGCGGGGCATACCGAAGCCTCCGTGGACCTCGCCCGCATGGCGGGATTGAGGCCGGCAGGTGTGTTGTGCGAGGTCCTGAAAGATGACGGATCCATGGCAAGATTGCCGGATCTCATCGATTTTGCGCGCAAGCACGGTCTCAAAATCCTTACCATTCGCGATCTGATCGCCTATCGCAGAAAAAAGGAAAAGCTGATTCGCAGGGTGGCGGAAGCCAACCTCCCAACCCGTTACGGGACCTTCCGTGTGGTTGCCTATCAGGACGTGATCACCCATGAGGTCCACCTGGCCCTGGTCAAAGGCGATGTCTCCACGGATAAACCCGTGCTGGTGCGCGTCCACTCCCAGTGCGTGACGGGAGACATCCTGGGATCCCTGCGTTGCGACTGTGGCGATCAGCTCCACCTGGCCATGGAATTGATTGAGAAAGAGGGCCGGGGGGTGCTGGTGTATATGCGGCAGGAGGGACGGGGCATTGGACTGATCAACAAAATCAAGGCTTATTCCCTTCAGGACCAGGGACTGGATACGGTAGAGGCCAATCTTGCGCTGGGCTTTCCACCAGACCTCCGGGACTACGGAATCGGCGCTCAGATTCTGGTGGACCTGGGCGTGCGCCAGATCCGCCTGCTGACCAACAACCCCAAAAAACTTGTGGGGCTGGAGGCATATGGCCTTGAGATCGTGGAACGGGTGCCCCTGGTGTCCCCTCCACGGAGAGAAAACCTGAAATACCTGATCACCAAACGGGACAAAATGGGACACATGCTGGGGGATCTGGAATCCCTCATCCAGAAGGAGGACGACCATCCATGAACATCGCCATTGTGGTGTCACGATTTAACGAGCTCGTCACCCAGTCTTTGCTGAACGGTGCCGTGGAAGCCTTTTATGAACGCGGCGGAGACCCTGAGGACCTGGAGATCATTGAAGTCCCCGGGGCCTTTGAATTGCCCTTTGTGGTGGGACGGCTTGCAGAAGAAGGGGAATGGGACGGAATTGTGGTCCTTGGCTGCATCCTGCAAGGTGAAACTGACCATCATCAGCACCTTGCCAGCTCGGTTTTCCATGCCCTCGCCGAACTGAACACCTGGGGAGAAATTCCCATCACGCAGGGGATCCTAACGGCCCACAGTCTGGAACAGGCTCTGCAGCGTGCAGGCGGAAAATTCGGCAACAAAGGGCGAGAGGCCATGAATGCCCTCCTGGACGTGCTGGACCTCTTTGAATGGGAAGAGGTTGTGGACCTGGACGAAGAGGATTTTGAAGAAGAGGAAGCCCATCATGCCGACGATTGAGCAGGTCCGGGATCTTCTCATGCAGATCGAGGTCCCACCCCGGGGGACACCCCTGCTGAAGGCAGGCTGGATCCGTGATCTACTGGTTGAAGACCAGCGGATCTCCTTTGCCATGGTGGTCCCCACCGAATATGCATCCGCCAAGGAAGACCTCGCACGGCAGGTGGAAGAAATCCTCAAGGAAAATTTCCCTGAAACCGAAGTTGCCATCAAAGCTCTGGCGGCACCCCCACCTCCCATGCTGGGCGGGAAGACACCCGGCCCTGGCCAGCCCCGGCATCTGGAAGGTGTGAACACCGTAATCGCTGTGGCAAGCGGAAAAGGTGGCGTCGGCAAATCCACGGTGGCGGTCCACCTCGCCCTGGCTCTTCGCGCCCGCGGGCTCCGGGTGGGGCTGTTTGACGGGGATGTGTACGGTCCTTCGGTGGCCACCATGCTGGGCATCCAGGACGCCCCGCTTCGCCCCGGGGACGACGGGAAAATCATTCCCCCTGAAATCCAGGGGCTGAAGGTGGTCTCCATGGCCTTTTTTGCCGATGAGGACACCCCCATCATCTGGCGGGGTGCCATGATTCACAAAGCCTATGAGCAGCTTCTGTTTGATCTGAAGTGGGCGCCACTGGACGTGCTGGTTATCGACCTGCCGCCGGGGACCGGCGACGCCCAGCTCAGCCTGGTCCAGCTGGCGCGCGTGACCGGCGCCGTGATCGTCACCACGCCCCAGCGAGTGGCGCTTGCAGACGTGAAAAAAGCCACACGCATGTTTGAAAAAGTATCCGTCCCCGTGCTCGGTTTTGTGG
>JALUJC010000086.1 GCA_027053375.1 Caldifarciminota bacterium | reverse complement strand
ATGGTCAGGTGGTGGAACTGCTGAATAACGCCGCGGACCATCCTTACACCTACAATATCGGGAGCGGATGGAGTGATCTGATGTACTTCTATGACCAGGGGTGGGGTGGGCAGAACCCCTGGGCGCCCGGCCAGGGAGAATGGGATGTGGGAATGGGATGCCTGGATGACAATCGCTGCAGCAATCCTGTGATACGTCTACGGCGAATCTCGCACTATGATGCTCACCTTCGGGTAACCGACGAAAAGGCCCACGGGTTCCACTGGGGCTACAGGGAGCCCCGGAACGACCACTCCAGCGCGGCACCAGGCTGGAGCCACTGAGGAGGAAAGGTATGAGAAATGCACGGCAGCGTGGCTTCATCATGGCGCTGGGGATTTTTATGATTGCCATTCTGATCAGCACCCTGGCCTATCTGTATGAGGTGGGCCGTCTCACCACCGCAAAAATCATGGCGCAGAACGCCGCCGACGCCGGTGCCAAAACCGGCGCCCTGGTTTTCGCCAGCTACCGGAACATGATGACCACCGACCATGCCCTGATGGACCTCTGGCGAAGGGTGGCGGAGAACGCCGCCCACTACCAGGGTCGCTTCTTCTGGGGCGCGCTGGGGGGTACCGCCATCAAACGACGGGACGGCGCCTACCAGCAGGCGGACGAATTCCCCCGGGATGCAGATCGGCTGGGGTATGTACGGGACCTTCGTCGGCTTTACCATGCAGCCTTTCGGGTGCAGGATGCCGCGGTGACCCGCTTTTTTGCTGCGCACCAGACCAAGGTGCACCAGTTCCGGCAGGGCGTGGGGATTTACAACAAGCAGGAAGTCCTCCGGGAGATGCGCCGGATGATGAAGCGGGTGGCCTATCTCAACCTCTTTCCGCCCGGGGTGACCAACCCGGATTTCTTTATGCTCCGCAATTTCTACGGTGGCAATGAAAAGGCGTATCCCGGCTTTTATCTGATGGGTGGGTATTTCCCGCTGGGAACGGTGATCAACGCCATGATCCGCGGCCCGGATCGCAACGGGCGCAATCCACAACCCGACCAGTACAACTATGCGCAGGAAGCAAGTATAGACAGCATGGGTCGGGCGTATGTGCGCATCCGTGCCCAGCTCTCCTCCGGCTTTCAGCGTTTCCTTCCCCTGAACTGGTTCGGAAACCACATCAACGTGAACCCTCTTCCCTTTGGGGGATCCTGCGGTGACTCAGTAGAGACAAGCCTGTATCTATCGTTCCGGGGAATCTGGCAACCCCGCTGGGGTTTCACCATGCGCCCCATCATCAACCCCAAGGCCCGCTATTTCCTTCCGGTGCTTCTTCTCATGCGGGGCAACATTGTGTGCGCGGATGCTGCAGCGGGGGTCCGTCCCATTGATGGGGGGTTTCTCCCTCTCTCGTGGATCCAGCTGGATGCCAACACCCGCTACTTCGGCATGGGTCTGCCTTTCGCCGGTGGACCGGAAGATCGGTTCCCACCCCAGTTCCCCAGCAGAAACCAGGGGGCCCGGGGATCCATGATGCGCTGGGACCTGTGGTTTGGCTGGCCCAGCAATCCGGGGCGTCTTTTTCTGTTCGTGGGAAATCCTGAGGTCAAAGACCTCACCTGGTACCATGCGGAATACATCCCCACCCTTCCTGTTGCCAACGGTCCGGAAGCCCAGTATGAACCCTATCACTGAGGAGCAAGGCCATGAGGCGTGAAAAGGGCAGCGTGATCATTGAATTTCTCTTCGTGGTTCCCATCCTGTTTGTGCTTCTCGCCGCAGTATACCAGGTGGGGAAACTGGTCTACACCCACCAGCGACTGGTGATCGCCTCCCGACTGGCTGCAGAGCGGGCCACCATGCCCTCCCGGATGAACGGTGGAAACATCAATGCCACGGAAGCCATGTTTTTCCCTTATGACTACCGCGGACGTGCCTTCGAATTGCCCTTCAAGCTTGCTGAAGGCCGAATTCTCCGCAACACCCCCATCCTGGGTCAGATGATGGATGTCCTGAACATGCTCCGGGGCATTGATCCCTATTCCCAGTGGCCTCTCTTTCCCGCCATTCCGAAAGCACAGCGGCAGGTAAAACAATACCTGGCGTTCAGTGGCTTTGACACCAGCCTGGTCACGGTGGAGTACCGGGTGTTTCCTTACATTAAATATCTGAAGAAAAACCGCAACGGACGGGACAGCATCCCCGTTCGTCCCAACAACTCCTTTGCAAGAAGCGTGGGGTATCTGCAACCCGGCGAAGTGCGAAACCTGGATCAGATCAACCAGCCCTGGTGGCGGGAAGACGCACAGCGGGAGCAGCGGGACCGTACACGACGCATCACACGGTACGAGCTCCCCTATGGGGTCTGGTTGGTGGCTGCCAAAGTGACGTACAAATACCCAACCCCGCGCCCCGTTCAGGCGCTTCTGGCTGCTGCAAGTGTGATTCTGGGCACCGGGCGTACCCAGGACACCCTGGTGTTGTCCCGGACCACGGTCTTCCCCGCACCCCTCTCCATGCTGGACCAGATTGACATGACCCAGTCGCTGCGCATGGCGCAGTTTGACCGGTCCAGGGGACGCCGACCCAACATTTTCCCCAATTTCCGAAACACCCCATGGCGATGAGAACAAAAGAAGGAGGTTGGCCTATGGCCCGTTTTGGTAAATTGTGGTCCTTACTCCTGGTTTTTTTCTGGATGGCAGGAACAGGTTGCCAGCGCACCCCTGCCACTTTCCAGCCTCCACGCTTTGAGGGTTCTCTTCAGAGTTCCACGTATGGCGGAGAGCGCCTTGATTTTCCTGAGGGTGGCTGGGTCGGCGTGGAGGGCCTCACCTTTCGGGATGGAGCTAAACTGGACGTCATCGTTCGGGATGAACTACCCGACCTCCTTTCCGTCTATCGTCCATATCTGGCCACGCCGGTGGTCACCCTTCGGTTTAACAAGCAGGATCTCTACAACGAACTTCCCCCTTCGGCCATTGAACGGCTTCTATACGGTACCGTGATCAGCTTTCCCGTGCGAAGGGCGTTAAGTGCTGAGCGAAGCAACGCCATTGTGGTGATCAACAACCGGCATGTGCTGGCTCTGCCTTACGGCGCCGTTGCACGTGCCGGGTCCCAGACAGCTGTTCGCATCCCCCTTGGAACCTACCTTCCTATCCTCGAGGAAGGTGAAAACAATGTCACCGTTTTTCTTGCCGAACCCCCATCCACGCTCCCCCAACCCCAGGCTTCTGGAGATTGGGCTCACCTCTGGCTGGGCAAACCACAATCTGGAAGTGTACAGTTTCGCAGCAACGAACACACGCGCGTACGCCAGGGACAACTCAGCCCCGTGCACGTGATATTCAGTAGTGGGCTGAACGTTGCGGCGTGGGCCAGTTTGAATGCCCGCAATGATTTCAAAGCCTGGTCTGATACCCTTTATAAACGACTGAAGAACTCCCTGGGTATCGGTAACAAAGTGGATTCGCTGATCCGCTTTTACCAGTTTATCCACGATGGACACCATGGTTTTCTTGACGTAGGCTCTCAACTCAGCAGAAAACTGGAT
The DNA here is from genome assembly GCA_027053375.1 of Caldifarciminota bacterium. GTDB lineage: Bacteria > Hydrothermota > Hydrothermia > S141-80 > S141-80 > JALUJC01. The sequence continues at coordinate 993 of JALUJC010000086.1, read as the reverse complement.
CTTACCTACCAAACTCTTTGGGATCTTGGAGGTGAAAAAGGAAAAGTCGTGGTGGCCGGTTTCTCGATGGGCGGATTAATCTCTCGGGATTTTGCTTCCCACAATCCTGATAAAGTGCTGGGTGTGTTTACCATGGATACCCCACACGAGGGTAGCATCATTGCCGATATGGTGGCGTTTCGGTACAACTGCGGACCCTTTGGGATTACCTGCGACTGGGTAGCCTGGGTGGCTGACCAGATCACGAACCGCTATGGGTTAAGAGACGCTATTCGCTTCACGTCCGAGGCCACTTATACCACCGTCGTCACACTTGGACCGATTGGGTTGACCATGGCGGGTGTTGATAACATCACCTCTTTCCCCATCTTTGCGGACAAATCGGCCATCAAACCTCTCTATTATCAACCGGAATCTCAGCCCTACGCAAGGATTTGCCTTGCACGTCGGCAAACGTTAATGACCCTCACGTCACCTCCCACAAAACGGGGAGTTTCTGATATTGCACGCCTCCGTGCTCGGGAAAGCCGTACGCCGGGCCTCAGCAACATCAACCTTTATTCCGCCATGGTCCGGGGTCTTCCCAATCCCTCTTCCCCACCCTCCTTATGGCATCCCACAAATCGCGTTCTCTGGGGTCTCGGGAAACTCATGGGGGCTGCCGAGTATCCCACAGGCTCGCCCTGTACCAGCCTGTATCCACCCAACCAGGACTGGAATTATCAGAACGACGGCGTTGTGAACCTTACCAGCGGACTCTGGTCTGTCCGAAGTCGGAACTATTACACCCATCACCCCTCCATTCTTGGGACATACTCCGGCGGCCGCCTGTTTCACCTGGAAGCGCCTGACCTGACCCAGTCCAAAGTTCGCACGGTATGGAATCAGGGTGAAGGCCCGCAATACAAACAGGCCATGGCTGATCTGATTGCCACATACCTGAAGCAGGAATGGATGAAATCGGCAGAATTCCTCTTCCAGATTGCATGGGAA
>JALUJC010000085.1 GCA_027053375.1 Caldifarciminota bacterium | reverse complement strand
TTTTTACCCCAAAGATGACACACCGGGCTGTACACAGGAGGCCTGCGATTTTCGGGATAACCTGAACCGACTGAAAGCCCTGGACGTGGAGGTGCTGGGGATCAGCGTGGATCCGGTGGCTTCCCACAGGAAATTCAAGGAGAAATACCACCTGAACTTCCCCCTGCTGAGCGACGAACAGAAGGAAGTGGTTCAGCTGTACGGGGTGTGGAAGGAAAAGAAACGATTTGGCCGCACCTATATGGGAACTGAGCGAACCACGCTGATCGTGGATCCAGAGGGCACCATCGTCCGGATCTTCCCGCGTGTTCGGGTCAAGGGACACGTGAATGAGGTGATCCAGGCGCTTAAAGAACTCCGGGGCAACTCAGAACCCTCCGCCTAACAGCAGCGGCTTCATCGCGATCCATCCCACAAGAAACACCGTGGTCAGGGTGGTCTCCATCCATCCCAGGCGTTTGAAATCCCGCCGGGTGCGGGGTGCCGGCAACCAGAAGATCGTCAGGAGGGTTTTGCTCCACAGCAACAGCGCCACAAAGGCTGCGGCGGGCAGGGGCAGCAGGAGGGGAGAGGCCACAGTACCCAGCAGGCTCATGCCCACCATGGGCCAGGGAGAGGGTCGCTCTCCGTCCTTCCGGGCCCGCTGATAGCGCACGGCCAGCACGGCGAGGGTCCCCACAGCCCAGAACCCGAACACCACCCGGGGCAGCACCGCCCAGGTCATGCCTCCAAGTTCCAGCAGAAACACCAGGAACGCCATCAACCCCAGCACACCAAAGACCTCTGCATACCACGTCCGCATGGTTTTGGTGGCCTGAAACAAAAGATCCAGCATCATAACAAGCACCAGTAACCACACAAAGGGCACACGGTCCGGGCGCAGGATCACCAGGGGAAGGAGCAACAGCCCCGCCAGAAGATACATCCCCAGCAGATCCCGGGCATTGTCCCGTCCATGCAGATACAACCGCTGGGCTTCCCGAATCCAGGGGGCCAGGAGCAGCAATCCCATGGCGAACCAGAACACCGCCTGTCGCTGGATCGCAAAAGCAAAACCCAGCACCAGCACCTGCAATGTCATCACCGTGAGCCCATGCTCCTTGGGATGGTACATCCGCCAGATCCGCTTGAGTGGATGATTCATGGTTTCCCCTTTTTCCGAAAAATCAGACCAACCGCTCCGGATTATTATAGAGCTTCACTTACTGACTGTCCAGTTATGCTGTTCGTTGCCATGAGGCACAGATGACCCCCGGACCGCATCCACAGGTGCAAGGACGATGCCCGAACTGTATGCTATTCTCTGAACGATGGAAGCCCACACCACTGAGGTCTGCATTATCGGAGATGGGATGGCGGGGAGCATCACGGCCCTCGCCCTGGCAGATGCAGGGATTCAGGTCCTTCTGATCAGCAAAGGAGAAGGTGGGACATCCACCGCCACCCGTATGGCCCAGGGGGGAATTGTCTATCGGGCACCGGAAGACACACCCGAATCCCTGGTCCAGGACATTCTGAAGGCAGGAGATGGTGCCTCCCTCCCTGAAGCCGCGCGGATTCTCGCAGAAGAAGGTCCCCGGGCAGTGGAGACATGGCTGATTGCGCGGCTAAAGGTCCCCTTTGATCGTGACCACGGAGGCTTCCACCTCACCGGAGAGGCAGCCCATACCCACCGTCGCATTCTTCATGTGGGAGACCGCACCGGACAGGCCATCCAGGAAGCCCTGAACCGTGCTGTGGATGCCCATCCCGGGATTGAACGTCTCACCTCCACCACAGCCGTGGATCTGATCACACCTTCCCACCATGCCCCCGATCCTCTGGATCACTACCTTCCCGAACGGGTGGTGGGGGTGTACGCCTATATCAAGAAAGAAAAGCGCGTGGTCCGCATCCTGTGTCGTGCCGTGGTGCTCGCCACCGGGGGGGCAGGCCGGATCTTTCGATTCTCCACCAACCCGCCAGGGGCGACAGGCGATGGTTATGCGATGGCCTATCGCGCCGGCGCCCGTCTGATCCACATGGAATATGTGCAGTTCCACCCCACCGCCCACCGCCTCCCCTCAGGTCAGGTGCTGCTGATTACGGAAGCCATGCGGGGGGAAGGTGCGGTGCTTCGGACCCCTGAGGGACAAACCTTCATGGACCGCTATCATCCCGATGGCTCGCTGGCACCTCGTGATGTGGTGGCCCGGGCCATTCATGAAGAGATGGTAAATCACGGGTATCCGTATGTTCTGCTGGATATTGCCTCCGCACGTACACCCGGGGAAATCCGACAGCGTTTTCCCTATATCCACAGGGTCCTCCTTGAAGAGGAAGGCCTGGACATCACCCGTGAACCCATTCCGGTGGTCCCCATGGCGCATTTTTTCTGCGGGGGCATCAAAACCGATCTGTGGGGTCGCTCCACCCTTGCAGGGCTTTATGCGGTGGGAGAAGTGGCCTGCAACGGACTCCATGGGGCAAACCGTCTGGCTTCCACCTCCCTGCTGGAAGGCCTGGTGTTCGGGATCCGTACGGCACAGGCTGTTCAGGAAGACCTGCCGTCTCTTCCCCCCTTCCCCTCCTCCCGCATTCCTCCCTGGGAGATGACCGGGGAGGAGGAACCGGATCCTGCCCTGGTTCACCAGGACTGGCGAACCCTCCAGTGGATCATGTGGAACTATGTGGGGGTGGTGCGCACAGGGGAACGTCTCTCCCGCGCCGTGCGTGATCTCCGGCATCTGTGGTTTGAGGTGGAGCATTTCTATCGCCATACACTCCTGCACCCCCGGCTGGTGGAACTCCGCAACGGCATCCAGACAGGGCTGCTGGTTGCCCGTTCCGCGCTCCGGAACCGCAGCCGTCGGGGGGTTCACTTCCGCAAAGACGCCCGGGTGTAAGCTTCCTTACAGACACCCGATCAACCTCCGCGTATACTTGAACCATCAACAAGGAGGTTGATCATGAAAAAACCCACCATGACCCGGATTCTGCTCGGCGGCCTCGCCGGCACCGCAGCCATGTCGCTGCTGGTGTTCATCGCTCCCCTCATGGGCATTCCCATGGGAGGTCCCTGGAACATGCTGGCCATGTTCCTGAAAGCGCCCATCGCGGTGGGCTGGTTCCTGCACTTTCTCATCGGCGTGATCCTTGCCGGGGTGTACGGGTATTTCTTCATCCGTTTCCTTCCAGGCAACTCCGTGGTCCGTGGGGCACTGTACGGGATTTTTCCCTGGCTGCTGGCCATGCTGGTGGTGGTGCCCATGATGGGCGGACCGGTTTTTATGGGCGCGGCCCTGAAGGCCATGGGCAGCCTGCTGGGGCACCTGGTGTACAGCACGGTCCTCGGTGCTTTCATCCCGCTTCCTGACGTGGAAGCCTGAACAGGGAGGCAGATCATGCAACCCATCACACTCTATATCCTATCTTCCCCTGAAACCCAGGAAGGTCTGGGTCGGCTGGTCAACGGGCTGGAAATTGCCCGGGACCTTGTGCAGCAGGGCGCATCCGTGGAGGTGGTGTTTGACGGTGCAGGAACCAAATGGATCCCGGAACTGACCCATCCGGAAAGCAAACTGCATCCGCTCTTTGAGGCCCTCCGGCCCCAGATTGTCGGTGTCTGCGCCTTCTGCTCCTCCGCCTATGGCGTACAGGAACAGGTCCAGGCTGCAGGAATTCCTCTTCTTCAGGAAAACAACGGCCATCCGGGCATTGCCACACGGCTTCTCCAGAACCATCATGTGCTCACCTTCTGAGGTCCCCGCCCGCCACGTGCGCGCCTGCGCACGTGGCGGATTCTCTCTCTGAACCGTATACTACGGCCATGCGTGAACACGACACCCCAGTCCGGCAACCCTGGATTCAGGTGATCCCGCCGGAGGAGGCCGAGGGCCTGCTCCGGGAAATCTACGAAACGACCCGGAAGAAACGCGGGAAAATCGCGGAAATTCACAAAATCCACAGCCTGCATCCCGAGAGTCTGACCGCGCACATGGACCTGTACCTGACCCTGCTGTACGGACGGTCTCCGCTCTCCCGACGGGAACGGGAGTGGATCGGGGTGGTGGTTTCCCTGGTGAATCGATGTGCCTACTGTGTGGCCCATCACACGGACGCTCTTCGCCGTTACGAAAAACGTGAAACCGTGATCCAGCAGCTCCATCAGATGGCCTGGGATACCCTGGAAGAACCTCTGGCAACCCTCTCACGATTTGTGGAACATCTCACCCGGGAACCCTGGTCGCTCACCCCCGGGGATCTGGACCGTCTGCGGGCGGTGGGCTATGACGATCGTGCCCTTCTGGACATCGTGCAGATTGCTGCCTATTTCAACTTCGTCAACCGGATCGTGCTTGGCCTCGGAGTTCCGCTGGAAAGCGAGGAAGCGCGTCAGGGATACCGGTACTGACACCTCTGGACATGTCCTTCCCGGACCTGTATGGTTAGAAAAACACCGAGCATCACACAGGAGGAGGGCACATGAACCCAAAACTCAACGAGGCACTTCAGCACCAAATCCGGGAAGAGTTTTACTCAGCCTATCTTTACCTCTCCATGGCCGCAGATATGG
>JALUJC010000084.1 GCA_027053375.1 Caldifarciminota bacterium | reverse complement strand
TTTAAGATAAAAATCCGCCACATCAAAAAGCGCTTTCTCCGGGATCAGCCCCACCACCTCCGAACCCACCACCGGAACACCATACCGATCGGCATAGAGTTTCACCAGTTCATAGGCCGCAAAGACCGGAGAATATTCATAGTCCACCAGATTCATGGAGACCTGGACCTGCCCCCGATCTTCCAGATTGAACCCCAGCGCCTTGACAAAGGCAAGTCCACCATGTTTGGCCCGAACCCTCCGAGCAATCTTCTTCGCAATGGAAAGGTTGTCCGTTCCCAGGTTCACGTTATAGGCAATCAGGAATTTCCGGGCCCCCACCACCGTGGCACCTGCCGTGGGATGCAGTTCCGCTGGACCAAAATCTGGCTTTCTGGAGGGATCGGTTTTGATGGTTTCTTTCAACCCCTCAAACTGACCCTTCCGGATCCAGGCCAGATCTTTTCTCTCCGGGACCCGTGCCGCTTCAGCATAGAGATAGACCGGAATCCCCAGTTCACCGGCGATCCTTTCTCCAAGTTCCTCTGCCAGATGAACACAGTCCTCCATGGTCACCCCTTCAATGGGGATGAAGGGGATCACATCCGTGGCGCCGATCCGTGGATGCTCGCCCTCATGCTGATTCAGATCAATGAGTTCCGCTGCTTTTTTCGTAGCAAGAAAGGCCGCCTCCAGGGCAGATTCCGGTGTACCCACAAAGGTGAAAACCGACCGGTTGTGGTCGGGGTCACTCTCCGTATCCAGGAGCACCACGCCTGGAACGGACTCAATGGTTTTCCGTAACTCCAGAATCACTTCTGGCCGGCGTCCTTCTGAAAAATTGGGTACACATTCCACCAGTTTCATGGATCCCCATCTCCTTTTTTCGTACGGGTTGCATAAGGATTGTACGGGAGAAAGGCAGAACGGTCCCCGGGATGGAAGCGTCGTGAAGGTGCATCTCTCTGCATGGCTATAATCAATGGGCATCCCCCTCCTGTGCCTGTTGGGTGCGCCTGGTTTTGTGGATGATCTGGAGGAGGGATCCGCACCATTCCTGCCTGCACCACCCCAGACGGGTCAACATGTGTTGCAACGCAACAAGCATTCATTGACAGTGCAACCCCTTCACCATACACTGATGGGGAACGATAACATGTTTCCCTGCACCGTTTGATCATCACAGAACTGGATAACCGAACAGGGGAAGGGATTCGATGAAAACCCTGACGTTTGATGTGGTCATCCTGGGATCGGGGCTCGCCGGTCTGCGAGCCGCCATCGAAGCGGCTTCCTCCCGCGGAGACCTCCGGATCGCCCTGGTTTCCAAGGTTCAGGTGATGCGCTCCCATTCGGTCTGTGCGGAAGGAGGCACGGGGGCTGCCCTTCGCCCGGAAGAAGGGGACTCCTTCGAACTGCACGCATGGGATACGGTCAAAGGCAGCGATTTCCTGGCGGATCAGGATGCGGTCTTCCGGTTCGTCCGTATGATGCCCGAAGAGATCCTGCGCCTGGATCACTGGGGAATCCCCTGGAGCCGCCGATCGGATGGCAAGATCAACCAGCGCCCCTTTGGTGGGCACAGCTTCCCGCGTGCGGTCTTCGCCGCCGACAAAACCGGTTTCTTTGAGATGCAGACCCTCTACGACACCCTCCAGAAATACGAGAACGTCCAGATCTTCAACGAGTGGTTCGTCTTCAAACTCCTGATTCATGAGGGCGTGTTCCAGGGCGTGGTGGCCTGGGAACTGGCCACGGGAGAACTCTATACCATCCACGCAAAAGCCGGCATTATCGCCACGGGTGGTGCAGGAAGGCTGTACGCCTTCACCACCTTCTCCCACATTGTGACCGGGGATGGTATTGCCATGGCCTATCGGGAGGGACTTCCCCTGAAGGACATGGAATTCATGCAGTTCCATCCCACGGGCATCATTCCCTCGGGCATCCTGATCACCGAGGGAGCGCGCGGAGAGGGGGGCTATCTCCTCAACAACAAAGGGGAACGTTTCATGGAACGGTACGCCCCGGAACGCAAAGAACTCGCCCCCCGGGATCTGGTCTCCCGTGCGGAAATGACCGAAATTCTGGAAGGACGGGGATTTGAAGGTCCCAACGGCCTGGACTATGTTCACCTGGATCTCCGTCATCTGGGGCGGGATCGGATCAACGAACGTCTGGGCCTTGTTCGCGAGGTGGCCATCAAGTTTGCCGGCGTGGATCCCATTGAGGAACCCATTCCCGTCCGCCCTGTGCAACATTACACCATGGGCGGAATCCATGTGGACATTGACGGCAAGGTGCCCACGGTGGAAGGGTTGTGGGCTGCCGGGGAAGCCGCCTGCGTCTCGGTTCATGGCGCCAACCGCCTGGGATCCAACTCCACGGCGGAATGCCTGGTCTGGGGACGGATCACCGGCGAGCAGGCTGCCCGTTATGCTGCCCGCGCCAAACACACGCCGCTCAACACAGAGAACGTGAAAGCCGCCGAAGCCTATCTCCAGTCCATGCTGGATAAAAATGGAAACGAGAGTCCCTATGCCATCAAACACGACCTTCAGCGTACCATGGACCGCTTCGTGGGGGTGTTCCGCGTGGGCGATGAACTGGAGGAGGCCGTACGTCAGATCCGTGAACTGCAGAAACGCTTTGAAAACATCCGTGTTGTGGACAAAACCAGCATCTACAACCAGGATCTTCAGACCGCCATCGAGACCTCTTTCCTCCTGGATCTGGGGCTGGTGGTGGCAGAAGGCGCGCGCAGGCGTACGGAATCCCGGGGCGCACATGCACGACGAGACTTTCCCAAACGGGATGACGAGAACTGGCTCAAACACACACTGGCACGACGTACCCCGGACGGTCCGGAGTTTGAATACATTCCGGTAAACATTACCTACTGGAAACCCGTGGAACGGAAATACTGAGGGGGCGATCATGAAAGACCGACGTCTCGGTATCCGGGGCTGGATTTATGGAGGGAAGCATAACCCGGAGCGATTTCTTTATACCCTCCATCGTCTGACCGGCGTGCTGCTGGTCCTCTACCTCAGTGTGCACATCCTGGTGGTGGGAAGCCGCGCCTTCGGTCAGGAAGCCTGGGAAGGCGCCATGCGGCTGGTTGGACTTGGAAACCCCGTGGTCCGGTTCTTTGAATATCTTCTTGTGGTGGTGGTCCTGTTTCACGCCGTCAACGGTGCCCGTCTGATTCTGGGAGAACTGGGGTTCACCATTGGACGACCCCGACGCCCCATCTATCCCTACCCCAAAGAAAGCATTCGGAAACCCCGCCCTCTCCTCTGGATTTTGATGATCCTTGCGGCGGTGTATCTGGCGTTCGCCGCCTATAACTTCTTTGCCTTGCCAGCCTGAACGGGAGCGATCGTCATGAGAGAAGGACTGGGTTGGACCCTGCACTTGCTGGCCGGGGCTTTTCTGTTCATTCTCCTTCTGGCCCATGTTTCCCAGCTCCACCTGATTTCCTTCGGGGGTGGAGAACAGGCGCTGGAATGGAGCGCCGTGCTCACACGTGCACTCTCCAGACCCCAGGTGATTGCCTATCTCGTCTTTCTCGCCGCTGCGCTGTATCATGGATTCTTCGGCCTCCGGAACCTGCTCATTGAACTTCCCGTGTTCCGCCGCAGGGTGGCTGCTGTGACTTTTACCGTGTCCATCATCGGAATCGTGCTTTTTGTGTATGGACTCTACACCACCCTCGCACTCTACCTTCAGGGAGGAGGGGCATGAGCGCCAGAAAGAAAGATCCAAACACCTATATCTTCAAGGTTTTTCGCTATCAGCCCGGGAAAGACGAAAAACCGCGGTTTCAGACCTACGAAGTTCCCCTGCTTCACCCGGGGATGACCGTTCTTGAGGGTCTGATCTATATCAAGGAAAACCTGGATCCCACCCTGGCCGTCCGGTACTCCTGCCGGATGGCCGTCTGCGGTTCCTGTGCCCTCTATGTGAATGGAAAAGGCATCCTCGCCTGCCATACAGCCCTCCGCGAATTCCCATCCGGAAAACTCACCGTGGAACCCATGCCCAACTATCCGGTGGTCAAGGACCTCATGACCCGGATGGACGAATTCTTTGACCACCACAGGCAGGTGAAACCCTACCTCCTCCGACCCCAGGACCGGGCAGAGATTGAGAACCCCACCCGGGAGTTTCTGCAGCTTCCCGAACAGCTGGAGGAGTTTCTCCAGTTCAGCTACTGCATCAAATGCGGGCTCTGTGTGTCGGCCTGTCCCACCGTGGCCACGGATCCCGACTTCCTTGGACCCCAGGCATTGATGACGGTGGCCCGGTACAACCGTGATTCCCGGGATGGGGGCACGGTATACCGGCTCAAGGTGGTGGACGCCCCGCACGGTCTGTGGAACTGCCATTTTGCGGGCGCCTGCACCGAGGTGTGCCCCAAAGGTGTGGACCCCGCACTGGCCATCCAGTATACCAAGCGAGAAAGTGTCCTCCACGCACTGCACCTGAACAAACTCCCCCGCTTCCGTAAAAAACTGGCTCCGGTGGCACCTCCTCCCAAACCCAACCGTCGTCCCGGCATCCCACCTGCCCCCGAACGGACCGTACCGGAAGCACCGGCATCTTGACCTTTCAGGAAGCCTACCGCCTCCGCCAGGAGGAGGTGGAATCGCTGCTGAACACGTTCCTCCCGGAGCAGGGAGAGGGTCCTCCCCTGCTCCGGGAGGCGATGCGTTATTCGCTTTTCGCCGGTGGGAAGCGAATCCGGCCTATCCTCTGTCTGGAAACCTACCGCATGGTGGGCGGAGAGGAAGTGTCCCACGTCTATCCCATCGCTGCCGGGCTGGAGATGATCCACACCTTCACCCTGATCCACGATGACCTTCCTGCCATGGACAACGACGACCTGCGGCGTGGCAAACCCACCAACCACCGGGTGTATGGGGAAGCCATGGCGATTCTCGCCGGCGACGCTCTGTTCTCCTATGCCATCCAGACCATGCTCAAAGCCCCCCTTCCCGCACCCCGTCTGGTGGGAATCGTGGAGATGATCCTTGAGAAAGTAGGGCTGGATGGGGTGATCGGCGGTCAGGTCCTGGACCTCCAGGGGGAATCCGATCCAGAACCCACCCTGGAAAAAGTGCTCGCCATTCACACCCGCAAAACAGCCGCCCTGATTGAGGCCTCCATTCTGGCGGGCGGGTGGGCTGCCACAGAACATCCGGAAGTGCTGAAGGATCTTGAGCACCTGGGCAGGCACCTGGGCCTTGCCTTCCAGATGGTGGACGACTATCTGGACGAGGTGGCCACCCCGGAACAACTGGGCAAATCCACGCACAAAGATCGGGAAAAAGGGAAAATGACCTATCCGCGTGTCCGTGGGGTGGAGGCGACCCTCCAGGATGCCCGGCGAGAGGTGGATGCTGCCCTCCGGATCCTCCAGCGCAGATTCCCCGACAGCTCAGGATTTTTTCAGGATCTCGCCCGGTATATCGTAGAGCGGGTCCAGTAAGGAGGCGAACGGTCAGCATGTGGGTTGATCTTTTCACCAATCGGTTCTTCTGGGTTCCTCTCTTTACAGGCATGTTCGCCCAGTTGCTGAAGTTTGTGCTTTACGCAATCCGAAAAAGGAGGGTGGACTTCCGCTGGTTGATTACCACGGGCGGCATGCCCAGCAGCCACTCGGCCTCGGTCATGGCCCTGTCCACCCTTGTGGGACTGCAGGAAGGCTTCCGTTCTCCTCTGTTTGGCGTCACGCTGTATTTCAGTGTGATCGTGATGTACGACGCCGCAGGTCTCCGCCGCGCTGCAGGGAAACAGGCCAGCGTGCTGAACCGGATTATTGAGGAACTGGCGGAAACGCACACCATCTCCCAGGAACACCTTCAGGAACGGTTGATGGAATTGCTGGGACATACGCCCATGGAGGTGCTTGCAGGCGCTCTTCTGGGCATCGTTATCGGAGTGATCTTCTCATGACCACGGATCCTGTCGCCCTGTTGTACACGCTGGTTCTCTGGGCTCCACCCATTCTTCTGGCCCTTTCCCTGCATGAATTTGCGCATGCATGGATGGCACATCGGCTGGGCGATCCAACGGCAAAAATGCGGGGCCGACTCACCCTGGATCCCATGAAACACATTGATCCGATTGGCCTGGTTCTGCTGTTCCTGGTTCACTTTGGATGGGCCAGACCCGTGCCGGTGGATCCCCGGAACTTCCGAAAACCCCGGCGGGATATGGCACTGGTGGCACTGGCAGGTCCGGTGGCCAACCTGGCCTCTGCCGTTCTGGTAACCCCGCTGGTCCGAACAGGATGGCTGGGAAATCTTCCCGGACCCCTGGCCCAGCTGGATACCCTGGTCACACTGTTCTTCCTGATTTCCATCGTACTTGCGGTCTTTAACCTCTTCCCTCTTCCTCCACTGGATGGATGGAACCTGCTGCGACTCTGGATCCGGGATCCGCGTCTGGAACACCAGCTCCTTCAGGCGGGTCCCCTTCTCCTTCTGATCCTGATCTTCCTGCTCCCGGCCCTGGGCCTGGACGTGATCGGGTTGTGGATTCGCGTGCCATTCGGTATCCTTTCCCGCATCCTGCTGGGGACAGATCTGTCACAACTGATTTGAGGAATCAAGGAGGTGGCGTTGGGGATTCGCATTCGTAGCATCGCCCATTATGTTCCGGATCGCATTCTGACCAATCACGATCTGGAACAGATGGTGGATACATCGGATGAGTGGATCCGCACACGGACGGGCATCCGGGAACGGCATCTTGCCGCACCCGACCAGGCCACGTCCGACCTGGCCACAGAGGCAGCCCGCAGGGCACTGGAGCGCGCGAATCTCTCTGCGGATGAACTGGACCTCATTGTGATCGCCACAGCCACACCGGACCACTTCTTCCCGTCCACCGCCTGCCTGGTCCAGCGCAACCTGGGAACCCGGGGGCAGGCGTGTTTTGATATGGAAGCAGCCTGTCCCGGCTTCGTGTACGCGTTGCAGGTTGCGCGGGGTACGATGATGGCCATGGACTACCGGTACTCACTGGTCGTGGGAGCGGAAACCCTCAGCAGGGTCACCGACTGGACCGACCGCAACACCTGCGTGCTGTTCGGGGATGGTGCGGGCGCGGTCATTCTGGAACGATCGTCGGACACTGAAGACGCTTTTCTCTCCGCTTTTCTTGGAGGAGACGGCTCGCTGGCGGACCTCCTGGTGCAACCCGGGTGCGGAAGTCGGAACCCCGCATCCCCGGAAGTACTGGAGCGCAAAGACCAGTTCCTCAAAATGAAGGGCCGGGACGTGTTCAAGCATGCCGTACTGGGGATGCAGGAATCCGCTCTGATTGCGCTCGAGAAGGCGGGTCTTCGTGCGGATGACCTGGACTGGGTGGTCCCGCATCAGGCGAACATCCGGATCATTGAAGCCACCCGTGAACGTCTGGGTATCCCGAAAGAGAAAGTCTACGTCAACATTGATCGATACGGCAACACCTCGGCAGCCAGTATTCCCATCGCCCTCTCTGAAATGTCCTCCCGGGGGTTGCTCCAGAAAGGTCACCGGGTTCTTCTGGTGGCCTTCGGTGCAGGGTTCACCTGGGGCGCCACAGTGCTTCGGTGGACGGTCTCATGAAATTCACACACCTGAAGGGTTTTGAAGACTGGTGGGGCGAGGACCTGGCTCGCCGGGAACAGATGATCGCGCGTTTGCGGGAGGTGCTGGATCGCTATGGATTCTCCTGGATCCTGACCCCGACCCTGGAACGCACCGAACTGTTTCAGCGATCCGTGGGAGAACACACGGACATCGTGGAGAAAGAGATGTTCACCTTTGAAGACCGGGGGAAACGTTCGGTCACCCTTCGCCCGGAAGGGACCGCCCCCGTGGTTCGGGCAGTCATTGAGCACCGCCTGCAACCCCCCCTGAGACTGGCGTATGTGATCAACAACTTTCGTGCAGAAAAACCCCAGAAAGGGCGCCTCCGGGAGTTCTGGCAGATCGGTGCGGAAATCATTGGTTTTGCTTCCCCTCTTGCGGATGTGGAACTCATCCAGCTGGGGGTGGACCTGCTGAACGCTGCCCGGATCCCCGACTGGCACCTGGAAATTCACTCCATCGGCACGCCCGAGGAACGTCGGGCCTACCGGGAAGTGCTTCGTTCCTACCTTCTCCCCAGAAAGGACCAGCTCTGCCGGGATTGCCAGCGACGCCTGGAAACCAATCCACTCCGGGTCCTGGATTGTAAAATTGACAGTCCTTCGCTCAGGGATGCACCCAGGCTGGTGGAACACCTTTCTCCAGAGAGCCGGGCGTTTTATGATCAGGTGAAGGAGGGGCTGCACCGGGCGGGCATTCCTTTCCAGGAGAATCCTGCCCTGGTCCGGGGACTGGATTATTACACCCACACGGTGTTTGAATTCAAAACCCCCCATCTGGGTGCACAGGACACACTGGGCGGGGGCGGACGTTACGACCGACTGGTTCGGCATCTCGGAGGCGGAGACTGGCCAGCCCTGGGTTTTGCCTTTGGTCTGGAACGGTTGCTCCTGGTCAGTCAGCTTCCTCCCCCGGATCCCCGTCCTCCTGTCTGGGTATTCGGGGTGGACGAGGCGGATCTGCCCACTGCGCTCCAGACCGCCCACAAACTCCGCACCACCCTGACATATCCCGTCCAGTTCTATCCCGATCCCCGCAGCCTGAAGGCGCGCATGCGCCTCGCCAACCGGACCCAGGCACCGGCGGTGGTGTTGATTGGCACGGAGGAGCGCAGGGCCGGCCAGGTCCGCATCCGATGGATGGACAGCGGGGAGGAACAGGTGCTTACGCTGGAAGCTGCCGTGGAAGCGCTGAAACGCCGCCTGCGTTCATCCAGGGAAGCGTGAGATGCAGGATCCAGCGCCCATGCAAACCCTCTCCATCCGGGACACGCGTACGGAGCTGATCCGCTTCGTGTTTCCCCGGAACGCCAACCCCCGGGGTTATCTCTATGGCGGGCAGATGATGTACTGGATCGTGGAGACCGGCATGCTTTCTGCAAGCCGTGTCGCCCGGGGTCCGGTGGTGCTTGCATCCATGGAAAGCCTGGACTTCGTGGAGCCCGTGCAGATCGGGGATGTGTTGCTTTTCCGTGCCTATGTGGAAGCCGTGGGCAAAACCAGCATGGAAGTTGCGGTGTTCGCTGAGGTGCGACACCCGGAACGACAGCACGAGCGGGGTGTGCTGTGCACGGTGGCCTATCTCACCTATGTGGCCGTGGATGAAGACCACCACCCCCGTCCCGTCCCCACAAAAGTGGTGGCGCTGGATCCCTACGAGGATCGCATCATGCAGGCCGCCCTGGAACGAAGGGAACAACGGGCATCCCGGATCGCCGATCGAAAAGAACGCCTCCGGGACGTTCGTTTGAGAACCCGGCTCCGGCATACGCTGGACTATGTGCGCCTCGTGTTTCCTGACGACACCGTGTTTGGGAACATCATGTTTGCAGGCAAATTGCTGTTCGAGCTGGATCAGGCCGCGTCCATCCTTGCCATGCGTTTCGCCCAGGGCGGGGTGGTGACCGCTTCCGTGGATGCCATGGATTTTTATGCGCCCATCCGGGTGGGGCACGCCCTCCACATCAAACTGGCTGTGAATTACCTCGGTCGATCGTCCATGGAGATCGGCGCCAAAATTCTGGGCGAAAACCCTGCCACCGGGGAACTCCTCCACACGGCCACTTCCTTTCTGACCTTCGTGCATGTGGATGAACAGGGACACCCTGTGGCTCTCAAGAAACGGTTCGTCCCGGAAACGGAAGAAGAAAAGGAAATCTGGGAACAGGCCGAAGCGCGAAAGCAGATGCGGCTGGCGCGCCGTCGTCAGCGCTTCTTCTCTCCTGAAGACGCTCCGCCCTCTTCGGCCAGATAGCGTCGCACCACATTCTCAACAGAAATCAAAATATCCGTATCCACCGCCCACGCTTTAGACAGAAGATAGCGCTGGACTTCCCGAATCCGGTGCCGGGGCACGCCCCATTCCATCAGTATCTGGGGACCCGGGAGCCGGGATTGGATCCGCTGGAGCAGTTCCGCCCAGAAGGGCTGGCCCACCCCACAGGCATACACCATTCGCAGGTTTTCCGGAACTTCCAGCAATCGCTCCCGTTCCGGGACGATCTTTTCCACCTGGACAGCCGCCTCCAGGAGAGCCCGCTCTTTGCGTGTGATGTGTTGCGCCGGCAGCCACCGGCGTGCTGGATCCGCCAGCAGATACGCCAGCGCGGCATAGGCTGCCCAGTGGTTCTGGCGGGACTCCAGGCACACGAACGCCCTGGGAGAACGGAGATCCGGGAGCCAGGACAGGCCCAGTCCCTGCCGGGCCAGGCGCCAGAAGAGCCTGCCCGGTCGGGGTTCCTCCTCGGCCCGCAACAGTTCCGATCGGACCCGGGCAAAGGAAAGTGCCCGCAGCCCCTCACGGGCCACCGGGATCTGGCGCACGAAGGATGTATGCAGACGGAACCCCAGCCGGTGGGCATACCGAAGGCCCCGCAATGCACGCGTGGGATCATCCCGAAAACTGTCGGGGTGCAGGGGGCGCAGCACCCGGTGCTCCTGGAGGTCTTTGAGCCCTCCGACCACGTCCACCAGTTCCCCAAAACGTTCTCCCGACAACCCCACCGCGAGGGCGTTGATGGTGAAATCCCGGCGCCGCAGATCCTCCTCCACAGAATCCGCCGGTTCCACCCGTGGCAGGGCACCGGGAAAGGGATAGGTTTCCCTGCGAAATCGGGCCAGATCCAGATCCCGACCGTCCTTTGTACGGAGCTTGACCGTAAGCAGATCACTGGTTCGAATCACGGTGGCCAGGCCATGTCCCTCCAGTTCCCGGGCCAGTTGCAGAGGATCCCCACCCGTGGTGCAATCCAGATCTTTCAGGATCTTCTGGCCCAGCAACAGATCCCGGACCGCCCCCCCGACCAGATACACCGGTTCCGTCCGATTGCGGAAAAAGGCAAGCACAGGGTCCTTCGACAGGAGGGTGAGAAGGGGACGGGGGAGACGGTTCAAGAAGAGGCCTCCGGATCAAAGGGCTGTCGGTGGATCAACGCTTCACGCAGGGTCTCTTCGTCTGCCTCTCCCACCTCCCGACCCATGGGCAACCCCACGGCGATTCGTGAGATCCGGAGGTCGGGGAAATGCTCTCTGAACCAGTCCAGCAAAAAATAGGCGGTGGTTTGTTCTTCAAAGGTTCCCCCGAGCGCAAGCACCACCTCCTGTATTCCTTCATCGGGGATGCGCGTCCGCAGAGGCGCAAGATTCAGCGAATCCGGACCGATCCCCTCCAGCGCATTGAGCACGCCCCCGAGCACATGATAGCGATAGCGTTCCGGTGCCAGCGCGTCCAGCGCCCACACATCTTCCGGTTCCGCCACCACCACCAGAACGGACAGCCGGTCTTCCTGACGGCAGATTTCACAGTACGGAGGCGTGCCTGTATAGCCGCCACATCGGGTGCACACGGAGAGGTGACGGTCCACCGCCTCCAGCGCTTCCATCAATTCACGGAGCAGGGAACGATGAGACAGCAATTCCCGGACAAGCCGCCGGGATGTGCGTTCTCCAATCCCCGGAAGTTTCTCCAGGACATGCTGAAGTGCCCGAACGCGTGGATCCATCAGCCCCCCACACCCACGCCGATCATCTGAAGATACAGGGTGTGCGAGATGCTGTGAAGCCGACGCCAGAGAAGGAATCCTTCCAGCACACCCATCCGGACCCTCAGCCCCAGTGTGGGGCCCCAGGTGTTGCCGGGACCTTCCTGCAGGGTAAAGGAAAAGGTGTGGTAGTCATACCGGATCACAGGCCAGATCAATGTCCCGAAAAGGGGCTGAAGCTCCACATAGCCCCCCACCCCCCACTGCGCAGGTGCCCAGCTGGCATCCAGGTAGCTCCCACCCACACCCAGTGTGATCGGGAAATGCTTTCCTCCAAGGGTCCAGGTGAACCCGCTCCATCCCAGGACCAGCAGATCGCGTCCTTCTTCCATATGGATCCACTCCGCTCCCAGCGCCACACCTCCAAGCCCCTGAGAAAGGTCCAGGGAGCGTGCGGTAAGGGTGTACCCGCTGACCGTTCCCGGATCCGTTCCCACCTTACCTATGGTGAGTTCCCGGAAGGGACGGACATGGCGGAAGGGATCCCCCACCAGACTGTAGGCTGCCACATAGGCCACACCCTTCCCTATCGAAAACACCAGGTCCCAGAAAGCCTCGCTCTCCATAGCTGCACGCAGGATGGCCCGCTCGTCTTCGGAAAGTGTATCCCGGGCTGTATCTCCCGCATGTACGCCACGGGCAAAATCCCGGAGCTGCCCCGAATCCGGGGACGTACCCGATGAGGGTGGTTGAACGCTCAGACACACGAGCAACCAGAGCGCGGTCATCCTACCCCCCGTGCTTTTCTTTGTATTCCCGGATCCATTGCTGGAGGTGACGTGCGGTCACCTTCATGGTGATCCGAACAGGAGGAATGGCGCCCGCCTGGAAATCAAAGGCAGTGGGATCCCCCTCCCGGATGGCTTCTTTGAGCGCGGCTTCCCCTTCCAGATCCCCCCAGCGGGCATGGGCGATGTAGCCCGGTCCAAAGTAGATCACCCGGTCTTCTGAGGCACGAAAGGCCCCCTGTTTTCGGCTCATCGCCACAAACAGGAGCGCCGTGAGCATCTTGAGGGGAGAGGGTTCCTTCTCTTCTTCCCGTTTGGGTTGCTCCGAAGGTTTTTCCTGCTCCTGGGTCTTTTCCATTCTCAGTGCATCTTCCAGGGTGACCGCCCACACATCCTCCAGCTCTGAATCATCCACAAGACTTTCCGGTTCAGGCTCCGGAGAAGGTGCCGGTGGTTCCTCCGGGGGGGTCACCATGGCATCCTCCTGCTCGGGCGGGGTTTGCACAGGCGCAGAAGATCTCCGTTTCTGCCTGCGGGGCTGTGCAGGCGAAGCATCCGCAGGCGGAATGGTTTCCGGGATGTCCTCCCGTGCGCGTCGCCGTGCACGGCGACGCGCCTCCATGGCCATACGACGCCGGGTCTGACGAATGGATAGCCAGCTCAGCACAAGGAAAAACAGCAGGATCCCGCCCCCGCCATACACCATCCACGCAGGATAAGGCGCCAGCCATGCCCCCCACGCTTCGGAAACCTTCTCAAGGCGGTCCAGCCAGGGTGTATACCATGCCTCTTGCTTCTTCGCCTGTGCAGGGACATGCGTGGCCGAGGAAGTCCCCGGCTCGGGTGGGGGGTTCAGATGGCGGAGGGCTTCCAGGCGCAACTGAACCGCCTGCAAATCTGTGGAATCCAGCGCAAGGATAGAGTCAATGTACATCAGGGCACTGTCCCACTGGTTGTTCAGCACATAGGAAGAGACCCGCTTGCGGTATGCCTCGATGCGGACATGCACGGTGTCCGGCAGGGCGCTGGAGGCGCGGGTGGTTTCGGGAGATGTGGAAGGAGGGGCGGGGGTCTCTTCGGTAGATTC
>JALUJC010000083.1:1473-4603 GCA_027053375.1 Caldifarciminota bacterium | reverse complement strand
CAGGGTTTTCTCCAGCTCCAGGTGAAGGCTCTGCGTCCCCGCAATGGTTCGCACGGCGCCTGGTCCCACACCGAAACGCTCAATGGCCTCCCGGGCCGCCTCCCGCAACCGGGGATCATTGGCCAGCCCCAGATAGTTGTTGGAGCAGAGATTGAGCACCTTCTTGCCATCTACCACGATCCATGCCCCCTGCGGACTTTCTATGGTGCGAATATGCACATACAGACCCGCTTCCCTGAGGGCGTCAAGTTCACCGGGGATAAAATCCAGCTTGCTCATCGGTTTCCTCCCGTTTGCCAGGTGTATTGTACGAAGCCTCTGCAGACCTGTCAACGAAAGTGCGGGGGAATCCACAGACGAATTCGCCGATTCCCTGTCTCCACCCAGTACACACCGGGGCGGTGAAAACGCAGGCTGGATGCCCAACCCGCCATCATGCGTCCAGCAGGATCCACCACATGGACCTTTCCGCGGATACCCCGCAGGCGCCATCCCGTCACCGTTCGGACCAGACGAACTGTCTGCCCACGGAGCGGCTCCATCACAGGGACCGGTGAAACCAGGGTAAATCGCGACAGGGCTTCCAGGCTATCCCCTGTCGGGAGAAACGCCACCAGCCGCACCCAGTAGGCAGCAGGTGGGGCGGTTCCCGGATTCCAGATCCCCAGCACACCGCCCCGAACCTCCTGCGCCACGCCGGTATCCACCACCGTCCAGCCCGTATCGCCCACACGCTGGATCCAGAGATCGTAGTGGTCCAGAGACATCTGCGCAAAAGGGCCATGGTCCACCCAGGCACCTCCGGTGAAGGCCACAGGCTGACCCGCAGGGGCGCGATCCGGCCCGTCAATGCGCACCCCAACCACCACGGAGGTGTCGTACGCAGGCGGGAACACACCGGGAACCTGGACCACCGCCAGCACCGACCGATCCATGGCATAGATCTCCCCGATGGGACCAGGTGTCGCGGAATATGCATACACCAGGACGGCACTGTCCTCGCTGCGCACCGTGCTGAGCACACTGGCCTGGTAGGCAAAAAGCAGAGAGGCACCTGTGGCACCCAGATAACCGCCTGTTCCATCCACCATGCTGTTGGTGAGTTCCACGGTTGCCTGCTGCTGTGGAAGCACCTCTCCCAGAATACTGTTATGAACCTGGACGTGCGCCCGTTGCATGGGATAAAGACTCCAGGTTTCCACGTAAGTGTTCACCAGATGAAAGGTGCGATCAGTCAAAGGCAGCCATTGATCCGTGTACATCTGGGCATTCACCAGTCCGCTCACCTGCGACAGGGTGCTGTCCGTCCACCACAATCCGACCGTCCGCATTCTGGACTGGGTGAGTTCCACAAAGGTGCTTTCTTCGGGCATCAGGCCCCACCACACACCACGGCACGTATCCACCTGGACCCGATAGGACACACCGGAAATGCCCGAAAGTGTGCTGTCCAGCACAAATCCGTAAAGGGTGTCCCCGGGCGGGAACGTCACCTGAAGGGTGCCACCCCGGGGAAGGTGAAACCAGATCAACACCGTATCCACCCGGGAGAACCGCACATTGGTCTCGTGCTGAACCACAAACTCACCGGCAAGCCGGACCTGGTGGAGGTTCACCCCACCTCGCCCGGCCACACCCATGGTGGTCCAGTCCAGATTCACCACCGAAGACTCCGCATAAAACGCAGAGTCCCCGACCCAGAACATGGCAGAATGACCGGAAAAGGCTGTGGTATCCCCCTTCAACACAAGCGATCCTTTCCCCATGACCACCCAGGCCCACTGGTAGGGATAGGCCTGGAGAATCTCCACCCGGGAGGATTCCATGCGCACGGTACCCGAATCCATCACCCAGAGGTTTCCCCCCAGGGCGAAGGTGGCCCGCCGCACCTCCAGGACCCCATCCCCGACCACATAAATATCTCCTCCGTACGACCAGGGTCCGGTGATGCGCAGCGTCTCCCCGGGAACATCTCCGATGATGAGCGGAGCCGTTCTGGTCCCCCTCCAGGGGCGGGGTTCAGGTCGCCTGCGCATCGGAAGCACCGCGGACACTCCTGTCCGGGGTGACCGTGACCGGGACAGCGGATTTGACGGCACAATGGGCGAACGTGCGCGGTTTGCAGAGGCGATCCGCAGGGTGGACAACCGGGGACTGATCTGCGAGAGAAACGCCAGTTTTGGCATCGCCGCACTCAACCACCCCACCCACAGAAGGACAGGGATCATTTTCAACCTCCCGTTGCAGGGTCACACGTACCATCCACCGTTTTGCCCGGACCATCAAGAAGGGAAGGGGATGAGTCACCATGATCAGACTTCTGGGACCTTTGAATTTTTCCTTCCTGGGTATGCCTTGACAGAATTTTCTACAGATGTTATTATTTTCAAACAATCATGAATTCTTTATATTTACTGAACAGTGAGTCGCTTTTTCGAATCGTTCTCCGCTGTATGACTAATTTCCCCGGGAAATGGGAAATTCAGGGAGATGGGATTGGATTTCTGAGAGGATCGGCCCAGTCTCTCAGGGACGCGCGCTGGTTTGATCTCGCTGGATGGAAAGCTCTGGAACGATGGTTTCTGTGGTTTCAACCCCTCCACATTGTGCTTCGTTCAACCCGAACCGTCTTCTCATCATTCTCCATCTCCCTGGAGGAGTTCCCGGCCTTTTTCCAGGAAATGGACAGACAACGCAAACTGCTGGTGCAGCAGGGATGGATCCCAGACGGGAAGATTGTTTTCGCATCCAGACTTCCGCCGCTTCCGGAGAACCTCCGGGATCAAGTGCAAAAAGTATATACATTCTTCAAAGATCGGCAGGAAATGCCACTGCGTGTTTTTCTGGATCTGTTTTCACCCCCTGATTCGATAATTCTGAAGCACTGGATTCCCACATGGAATGCTCTGGGAATCATCCGATCCATCCAACCGTCATCACCCAACAAGGAGGAGATTCATGGCCTCCATGAGCTGGATGCTCATTGACGAAGAAGGGCTGATTGTGATGAGTGGAGGAGAAATCCAGACACCCATTGCGGATCTGGACTACCTGGCCTCGGTGGTGTACATGGGCTATCTCTCCCTCAAAAAGGTCATGGATGAAGAACTCCATACACCCATGGAAGAAA
>JALUJC010000083.1:0-1463 GCA_027053375.1 Caldifarciminota bacterium | reverse complement strand
TCCTGAAACCGCTGGAGTCGGAGTATCTGCTTCTGGGCGTGTTCGACCGGGAAACCGCCATGGGACTCGCACGTCTTGAGCTGAAAAAACTGACCCGCTATGCCCGGGAACAGATCAAAGAACTCAAAGCCGAACCTGCGATTCCCGGTCTGGGAGTTGCAGAAGAATCCCTCAAAACCCGGCTGCAGCACCTGATGAGCCTGATCCAGGACCGTGCGCCCGATCCTGCCTTTATGGTCAAACGACTGGCTCTGCGTTCAGGAATTCCTGAAGATCGCATTCACTCGGGAAATCTTTCCGCTGAGGAAATGGACCGTCTGGAAACCCATCTTGCAAACATGCTCGGCCTTGGAGAGGCCGCTCGCTGATCCCATTCCCAAAAGGAGGTCCAGCCGTGACATTACAGATCAACTGGCGGGATTTTCTTGAACGGAAAGAAGATCAGGCATTTGTGCTCTTTTTTGGTGAACCGGTGGTGCTTCACTGCCATCACTTCAACCTCTTTCTTGAGCAGACCATTGAGGATCCCCCCTATGTCCCCGGGCGGAAAATTCTCCTGCAAAATGCCTATGAATCCAGTCATTGCCTTCTCCAGAAAGTGGCCGCCCAGCTGACCGGCCTGACACCTGAAAAAAAACTCGATCAGTTTCTGGATCTTCTGGGGTTTCTGGGACACGGAAGGCTTCAACCGGAAGGCGCCTTTCATCCCGATGGAGGAACCCTTCGTGGGGTGACCCACAGCAGCATCGCATGGAAAGAAAAATACGGCCAGTCTCTTCAGAGGAAACGGGGGGTGGACTATTTCGTCCGTGGATTCCTGACGGCGGCCATAGAAATTGCCTATGAGATGGAGCCCGGGAGCATCCGTGTGGAAGAAGTTCAATCTCCTGTGCTGGGAGATGAGGTTTCCGTCTTTGCAAGCCATACCGTCCGGGGAGAACTCCACCTCCGGCCATGCACCACGGCATCCCTTCCACTTCCGGAATCGGAAACGTATAAGGATGAACCCCCTCCTTTTGATCTGGATCGGTTCACCCGGGAACTCTCTGCAATCGCGGATGCCATGGAAGGCGATGATCGGGGATTGATTCACACCCATCAGGTCTATGTCACCCGTCATCTTGCCCGCTATTATGCAGGGATCCAGGCAGACTTCTACTCATTTTTCCTCAACCATCAGCGCGATCTCCTCTCACCGGTTCAGGAACTTCTTCTGGAGTCGGCCCATATGTGCGTGTTCCACACCTTCGGGAACCTCCTGATGGATCCGGAAATCCAGGCACTGGCAGACGGCCTCTCCTCCCCGGAAGCCTATGTGTTCGCTGCCACCGGGGTTGCGCGGGCACTTGGTTTCGGACAGTGGTCCGTGGGGACCCTGACCCCAGGAGAACTGCTCACCCTTCGGGCACCTTCGGAATACGAAGGGTTGTTTTTCCAGGTTCTGCCCGAAGGGTGAGCAGTTC
>JALUJC010000082.1:1892-4625 GCA_027053375.1 Caldifarciminota bacterium | reverse complement strand
GCCTGGACGACTGGATCGGCGTTCAAAGGAAACGCGGATGTCCACCTTCCCCGCACCCTCCATGGCATCCCGTGCATTGGCCAGCAGATTGAGCATAATCTGGTGCAACGCCACAGGATCCACCTCAGCACGACACGTGTCTTCCTGTTCCGGGAGAGAAAGGGTCAACTTGATCCGGGGGGTCAGCATCTTGCGATAGACTTCCAGATTACGCTTCAGCTCCTCGCACACATTGATCACGGAGACCTGCCGCGGGCGGGCCCGTACAAAGTCCATGATCTTGCCCACCAGGTCCACCATACGACGCGCCTGTCTCAGGATTTCCTGATGGTACTCCCGCGCCTCCGGATCTTTCAGGAAAGGCTCCAGCAGTTCGGTGTATCCAATGACGGCTGTCAACCAGTTGTTCAGATCATGGGTGATGCCCGCAGACATCTGCCCCAGTGCTGCCATCCGCTCCGACCGACGCAATTCCTGAAAAAGACGTCGCTCCTCGGTCCGATCCTGAAGCATCAGGATCCACAGGTTTTGCTCCCCGCCCAGACGATGAAGATGATACTCCAGCACCACCTCGCGGGTGGGATGAATTTCCCCCCTTCGTGTTTGAAACAGGGCTTCCAGGTCCATCCCCCCCAGCGACAGGAGCCGGTCATCCTCCACCTTTCCCCATGCCGCCACCATCTCCCGTGCCACCCGGTTCAGGCGAAGGAGTTTTCCCTCCCGTGTGATCACACCGATGCCCACGGGGGCTTCTGCCAGCACATGATCCAGGAGATCCCGGGTGTTTCGCAGTTCCTCCAGCACCACCGCAAAAGCCATGAGGTCTCCCACTTCCCGTAGAAACTGCTCTTCGTCAATTTCCAGACGGGTATGCCGGAAAACCCGGAGCACAGCCTGGACCCCACGAGCAGAACGAATGGGAATCTCCACGATGGTGGCCCGTGAGGGGTAACGTCCAGGATCGTTGAAGTACCTGCCCAGGGGGTGACGCGAGGGTTCGGGATAGCGAAGCACGCGATGGCTTTCCAGTGCCTGGAGATAGGAGGCATTCACCTCTCGTTCCTCACCCCGCATGTCCACATGGATCCCGGTATCCGGCTTCCAGAAGAAAGAAGACAGAAACGTGGGTGGACGTTCGCCATTGTGGACACAATATTCCACCAGCTGTGCTTCCAGCAGCTCACCCACCCGGGAGACCACCCTGGGAAAGGCGTGCCGTGTATGCCCTTCCCGGAGGTCTGGATCCTGCATCAGCGAACGGATGGTGGACTGGTGACGCTCCATCCGGGCATGGCGTTCGTGCTCCCGGAGCTCCTGCTCCAGCCACTCTGTCTCATCGGAAAGAAAGATCACGGTATGCTCCGGGAAGCGGGATGCCCACACGGCATAGACCCGTTCCTTCCCGCCCACCATCCGGCGGATCCACACCTCTGGCTGGGTTTCCAGATCCTTCAGGGCTTCCGCGAGTTCGGGCCAGACCTCTTCCAGCAACCGACCCACATAGCTTCGGGGAGACTGTCCCAGAATCTGGCTGAAACGCACGTTGCCCTCCAGAATGATTCCGTTCCGCTGCACGAGAAGGATGGCCTCGTTGATCTCCCGAAGAATGTCTTCCCACGCCACCTCCCGGATGGAACGGGACTGCCAGGCATAAAGGTTCCAGGTGACCACCACCGCCAGGATGCCGAACACCAGGGGGGTGAGGTCCACAAAGGAGAACGGGGGAACATGGAGAACATAGAGCATTCCATAGGCCAGAGGGGAAGCCGCGGAGAGTAACAGACCCCAGAAACTCCGGCGTGATCCCAGTCCCCAGAGGGTGTGCCAGTAAAGAATCCGTCCCAGGGTGATCAGCATCAGGAAGGTCACATAGGCAAAATACAGGTAAAAGAGGGGGGTGTACACCTTGATCACCACCGGGTGACCCCCCACCCAGTGGACAGACACCTCCGACCAGAAAAGACGGGTCCAGACCAGGATGGATGCCACCGCCGGCGGAATCGCCATGGCCACCACCCATTTGAGGGGAGGAAACCGTCTTCGTGGATCGGTGTACACCCAGACATACAGCACAAATAGCACAAACGTGGCCCCCATAAAGGGATATTGCAGGCGACTCAGCACCAGCTGGGTCTGGGGATCAGAATGGAAGGCCTCAATTCCTGCCAGAAGAACCCAGATGCCACCGGTCTGGACCACCAGACGTCCGATCCGCTCCAGAGGCAGGGGGCGATGGGTTCGTTTGAGCAGGAAGGGAAACGCAACCAGAACCCCCCCGAGAAGAAGGTACAGAAAGGCCAGCAGGATCATGGGCCCACGCCCTTATTCCACATTCCGGGTCTGCTCTTTCAGCGCGTCCACCACTTCCCTCATCCGGATGGTCAGGTGAATCAACTCCGGCAACTGACTCTTGTGGGCAAGGGTGGTCCACTCTCGATGGAGCTCCTGCAGCAGAAACTCCATCCTCCGACCCTTGGGGGTGGGCTCTTTGAGGGCTTCCCGCAGTGCCTCCAGGTGAGAAGCCAGACGGGTGAGTTCCTCCTCGGCTTCCACCTGTTTCCGCAGAACCAGCGCAGCATCCCCGTTTTCCCCATTGTGCATCTCCTGGATCTTTTTTTGTAAACGCCGGATCTCCCGTTCTTTGATCCGGCGCGCCTGACGCAAACCTCGTCCCAGTTCCTCCAGTGATTTCCGGTAAAAATGAAGCAATCGTTTCCCCTCGGATCGCCGGCT
>JALUJC010000082.1:0-1882 GCA_027053375.1 Caldifarciminota bacterium | reverse complement strand
CTCCGGACCCCCGTCTGGGACTGGCGAAGCAGCTGCTGGATGTCCACGGTGAGGGTCACGCCCCGGGGGATTTTCAATTGTTTAAGCTGTTGCAGAAACCGCTGGATGGGCTCCAGCGCTTCCTGAGAGAGTCTGTCGGATGGTGATTCCACATAGACGTGTACATGAACCCTTCCCCGATGTATACGCCCATCCAGCTGGGCACGAAGCAGGGGTTCCAGCGACTCCCATCCTGGGGGCAACGAACACTGAATATCCAGGTATTTATGGTTCAGCGATCGCAACTCCACACGTACATGGTAGGGGCCCACCCGCCCTTCTGCCTCTCCCTGCCCGGTCATACTTACCACACGGAAGGGCCTGCGTTTGCGTCCCACCTTACTCCACCGTAACGCTTTTGGCAAGATTCCGGGGCTTGTCCACATCACATCCCCGGATCAGCGCCACATGGTAAGCCAGCAACTGCAGGGGGACAATGGCCAGAATGGGAGAGAGAATCTCATGGGTGGGAGGAATCTCCATCACTTCATTGGAAACCTGGCGCATGCGCTCATCACCCTGGTTGATGACCGCGATCACCTGCCCTTCCCGGGCACGGATTTCCATGGTGTTGGACAGGGTCTTTTCCCAGACAGTGGTCCGTGGGTTGACCACCACCACCGGCCAGTTATGATCCACCAGTGCCAGAGGTCCATGCTTCATTTCCCCGGCGGCATATCCGGTGGCGTGGATGTACGAGATCTCTTTCAGTTTCAGGGCACCTTCCAGCGCGGTGGGAAAGTGAATGCCCCGCCCCAGAAACATGAAGTGATTCACCCGGGCATACCGCTGGGCAAGGTGCTGGATGGCGGGTTCCCTGGCCAGCACCTCCCGAATTGCATCTGGAAGGTCATGGAAAGCCCGGAGGATCTCCTGATAGTCCTCTTCTGAAACCTCCCCCTTCAGCACCCCCAGCTCCAGGGCAAGCAACGTCAGGATGGTCAGCTGGGCGGTGTAGGCTTTGGTGGAGGCCACCCCGATCTCCGGTCCGGCGTGAAGATACAGCACATAATCCGATTCACGGGCGATGGAGCTGTCCTGCACGTTCACCACCGAGAGCACCTCAAGCCCGAGCTCCTTGGCCAGACGAACCCCGGCCAGGGTGTCCGCCGTCTCCCCCGACTGACTGATGGCCACCACCAGGGTGTGAGAATCCACCACAGGCTCCCGGTAGCGGAACTCAGAGGAATACTCCACATCGGTCTGGATCCGTGCCAGCCGTTCCAGGAGGTACTTCCCGACCATTCCCGCATGCAGGGAGGTGCCCGCCGCCTGGATCAGAATCCGGTGTTTGGAGAGCAAAAGACGGCGCAGGTTGAAGTCCTTGAGGAGCTGCACGCCTTCCTGGCGGACATAGGTCTGGAGGATCCGTTCAATCACTTCAGGTTGCTCGTGGATTTCCTTGAGCATGTAGTGGGGGTAAGGACCAAGGTGCACATCCCGGACATCCCAGGAAACACGCCGGGGTGAGCGATCCTTTGGATGGCCGTGAAAATCAAACACCTGCCAGGCGTCCCTCGTAATAAGGGCGATCTCTTCATTGTCCAGCACCAGCACATCCCGGGTGTGGGACAGGATGGCCGGAATGTCGGATGCCAGGAACATTTCTCCGCGTCCCACCCCCAGAACCAGAGGACTGTCCTTCCGCACACCAATCATCCGGTCCGGTTCCCGGCTGGAAAAAATCACCAGGGCGAAGGATCCCTCCAGTCGCTCAATGGTTCGGAGCACGGCCTCAAAAAGGGGCATCCCCGCGTCCATGTAAGTCTCAATCAGATGCGGGATCACCTCCGAGTCCGTTTCCGAGGTAAAGGTGTGCCCACGCTCTGCAAGCCAGGCACGA
>JALUJC010000081.1 GCA_027053375.1 Caldifarciminota bacterium | reverse complement strand
TTCCAGAAGCAGTTCTTTACCGTGTCCTGCCAGATGGATCCATTCGTCCAGTTCCGGAATGGCCCCTTCACTGAACACGCCGGGTTCATGAAGCTGGGCGGGAGGAGAAGGTGCGAGAAGGTCCAGGATTTCCCGGGCCATTTCCATCACACTGTCTGGAAGTTTCTCCACAAGTTCGCGGAAGAGATCCTGGGTTTGCAGCATCTGCTTGAGTTCGGTGAGCCTGGTGAGTGCATCCGCCATCTGACGCAAACGGGGCGGTGTCAGTGAATGACGGGCCGCCTGGGAAAGCAGGCGCTCAATATCGGGCATGGGGCGAAGAACCGCCTGAATGCGGGATCGATCCAGGGGATGCTGGATCAACCATTCCACGCGCTGCAGGCGTTGCTCGATGCGGGAACGATCGCGCGGAGGATGAGACAAAAGGGTGCGGAGATGACGATGCCCCATCCCGGTCAGGGTTTTCCGTAACAGGGAAAAAAGGCTGGTCCCTTTCGGATCCATGGGCTCAAGGATTTCCAGGTTGCGCAGGGTTTTGGGATCCAGCCAGAGCACCTCTTCCAGGTGGATCCAGCGAAAACGCTGAAGGTGGGATAGCATGCGTCCCTTGGTGTCCTCGAGATACTGAAGCAGTGCACCCGCGGCACGGAGTGCCGGGTGGGTGGGATCGTCATGGACAAAAGGAAAGCGGCGTTTCAACGTTTCAGCAGTTCGCTGGGGGTGGAAAAGAAGTTCGGACACAGGGGTCCTGGCGAGGGTGTCCGGGAGCGGAGGAAGAGGAAGGGATTCCCCCACAAGTACCTCACGTACGTTCCGGGTTTCCATTTCGTGCAGGACGCGCTCCACGGGACCTTCCATCACCAGAAGTTCCCCGGTGGTGAGATCCGCAAGGGCCAGACCCAGGGTGTCACGGTTCAGAAAGAGGCTTCCCACATACCGGTTTCGGTCGGCCTCCCATGCCTGTTCTGACATCCAGGTCCCGGGGGTGATGACCTCCACCACCTCCCGATCCATCAATTTTCGGGAACCGGCCTCCCCCACCTGCTCACAGATGGCGATATGGTAGCCTTTTTCCAGAAGGCGCGCGATGTAGGTTTCCGCTGCTTTTACCGGAACCCCGGCCATGGGGATCCGGCCCTCTTTCCCCACGGGGCGTGAGGTGAGGGTGATGTCCAGTTCTCTTGCTGCGATATGGGCATCCTCAAAAAACAGTTCATAAAAATCCCCCATACGGAAGAAAAGGAGTTCCCGGGGATAACGGGCTTTGATGGCCTGGTACTGTTTCAGAAACGGGGTGCTCATTGAAGCGCGTGGGCCGCGCGTTTAAGGGCCTCCACCCAGGCAAGGGGGACCCGAACGCTACCCAGATCTCCGTGTTCATCTCCTTCCCGGATCCCGTGAAAGTCGGATCCACCGGTCATCAGCAACCCCAGTTCTTCGGCGAGATGCCGGTAAGTCTGCACAGCTTCCTCATCATGTCGGGAATGAAGAACCTCCACACCCCGGAGCCCGTATTTCGTGAGGTGACGGACATAGTCCGGATCCGCATTCAGGGCCGGGTGGGCGATCACCGGGATCCCGCCAAAATCAAGGACAAGCTGGATCGCTTCCTGCGGCGTCATTTTTGCTTTGGGCACATAGGCCGGTGCATGATCGCCGATCCATTTCTCAAAAATTTCGTCCCAGCTGGATGCATATCCTTTTTCAAGAATGGCCTGGGCCACATGGGGGCGGCCAATGGATTGCGCATCTCCGGCAATCTCCAGCACACGCTCCCAGGAGATGTCAATGCCCAGTTCCCTGAGTTTTTCCACCATCTTTCGTGCCCGGTGAAAGCGTTCATTCCGGAAAAAGGACAGCCTTTCTTCCAGATCCGGGTGATCAAAGTCCAGGTAGTAACCAAGGAGATGGATATCCCTGTCCCCTTCCTGGCAGGATAGTTCGATGCCCGGTACGAGTTCAATCCCGGCTTCCGCGGCTGCCTTCTGGGCTTCCCTCAGACCGTGAAAGGTGTCATGGTCCGCGATTCCCAGGGTGTGAACCCCGCGCGCGCTGGCCAGCCGGATGAGTTCGGTGGGGGTGAGCTTCCCGTCTGACGCTGTGGTGTGGGTATGGAGATCTGCGAATGGTTCCTGCATGGTCCTATTGCTCCAGTATCGGGGTGGGCGGATTCGAACCGCCGACCTCCTGCTCCCAAGGCAGGCGCGCTAACCAAGCTGCGCTACACCCCGTTTGTTGGCTCTGTAGCGTAAAGGGGGGGATGGGGACTGTCAATGATTGCTGTACTGTGGCGAGGTGTTGCTCCTTTCGAAGGTTGGATGTGAGGCGGGGGCCTGTGGACCAGGAACATCCGGCGTCTTTGTAATTCCCTGCGTTACGAACACAGGACGCGCCGCCAGAGTGGAAGACTCCCTACGGCGTTGGGATCCAGGACCTGACGAATAGATTTTGAGAGAGGTACGGGTCTTCTCATGCGATACCCCGGGGCACCCCCTGTGCGGGAAGGATTGAAGGATCTCAGATGTGGGCGGAAAGAAAAGCGAGGTTTTGACAATCCTGGACCTCCTCCCTTACAATATACGCCGCGCTGAGGTGCCGAGGTGGCGGAATTGGCAGACGCGCTGGGTTCAGGACCCAGTGGGAGCGATCCCGTGCGGGTTCGAGTCCCGCCCTCGGCACCACCTGATTCTGAATGTAACCGCTTAAACGGGAGGTTCGTGGATGGATATCCTCGCCAAACTCCGTGATCTCATCGTGGAACAGCTCGAAGTCTCCCCCGATCAGGTGAAAGAGGATGCCCGCTTCCAGGAGGACCTGGGTGCAGACTCACTGGATGTGGTGGAACTCGTCATGAAGATCGAGGATACCTTCGGGATTGAAATCCCTGAGGAGGATGCCGAGAAGATCCGCACGGTTGGAGATGCGGTGAAATATATCCAGGAGAAACTGGGCTGATCTTCTAATCACTCCTGTTTCCCACAAAGGAGGCCGAATTGAAACGCAGGGTGGTGGTGACCGGATTGGGTGTTGTCTCGCCGGTGGGGAGTGAGGTTCCCACCTTCTGGAAAGCGCTCCTGGCCGGAAAGAACGGGATCCGGCCCATCACCCGCTTTGACGTTTCGGAATACCGGACCCGATTTGCGGGTGAGTTGAGAGATTTTGACCCTCTTTCCCGGCTGAGTCCCAGAGAGATCAAACGGCTGGATCTTTTCTCTATCTATGCGCTGCATGCAGCAGATCAGGCGCTGGAAGATGCTGGATTGCTGAATCATCCTTCACTGGACCGTGCGGGTGTGATCTTCTCCTCGGGGATTGGAGGGCTGGACACCATGCTCCGTGAAGTGAAAGTGCTGCTTGAGCGGGGCCCAAAACGTGTCAGTCCCTTCCTTGTTCCCATGATGATTCCGGATATCGCGGCAGGTTTGATTTCCATTAAATATAAAATGAAGGGTCCCAACTACTGTGTGGTGTCTGCATGCGCTTCTTCCCTTCATGCCATTGGAGAGGCTTACCGTAAGATTCAGTACGGAGAAGCCGATGTAATGGTGACGGGAGGGACCGAATCGCCCATCACCCCGATTGGGCTGGCGGGATTCGGATCCATGCGAGCGCTTTCTACTCGAAACGACGCGCCGGAGCGCGCCTCCCGTCCTTTTGATCGGGACCGGGACGGTTTTGTGATGGGCGAGGGTGCCGGCGCACTGGTTCTGGAGGAACTCGGTCACGCCCTGAAACGCGGGGCGAAGATTTATGCAGAAATTGCAGGATATGGGCAATCCGCGGATGCCCACCACATCACGGCGCCCTGTGCCGATGGGGAAGGTGCGGTCCGTGCCATGGAGGCGGCCCTTGAGGATGGGGGGATTCCGCGAGACGAGGTGACGTATGTCAATGCGCACGGTACATCCACCCCTCTAAACGATGCCGCGGAAACCCTTGCCATCAAGCGGGTGTTTGGTGACCATGCCTATCGTCTGGCGGTCTCATCCACCAAATCCATGATCGGGCATCTCCTGGGTGCGGCGGGAGGTGTGGAGATGGTGGCCACGGTGATGTCTGTGTATGAACAGAAGGTCCATCCCACCCGGAACTATGAGAACCCGGATCCGGCGTGTGATCTGGATTATGTGCCCGAAGGGGCGAGAGACCTGGAAATCCCCTATGCCCTGAAGGCCTCTTATGGCTTTGGGGGGCATAACGCCGTTGTGATCGTGGGCAGGTACACCCAATGATCACCGTTCAACTCCGCCAGACCGAGGGAATGCAGTTTGTGGCCACGGCCGATTCTGGCCACCAGGTGATCCTGGACACCTCCCGGGAGAAGGGAGGGCAGGATTCGGGTCCCCGTCCCATGGAACTTCTGCTGATCGCCCTTGCCGGATGTACCGCCATGGATGTGGTGGCCATCCTTAAAAAATTTCGTCAGAAATATGATCGTTTTGAAATTCAGGTTTCCGGTGAGCGACGGGAAACCCATCCGCGGGTGTATACCCGGATTGAACTTCTTTATCGTTTTGAAGCATCTGGCGAGCTGCGGGAGGATCGCGTGCGGCGCGCCATTGAGCTTTCTCGCCATCAATTCTGCTCAGCCAGCGCCATGCTGGAAAAGGTTGCGGAGATTACAGCACGCTAT
>JALUJC010000080.1 GCA_027053375.1 Caldifarciminota bacterium | reverse complement strand
TGGCGGTGGGAGAACTTGCTCCCCGGACGGGGCGTGTGGAGCTGCTGGGTGAGGATCCCCGGAAACGCCGGGCCGTGGGGGCCCTGGGGTATCTCCCCCAGGCCTTTGCACAGTATGAAGACCTCACGGTGGAAGAAACGCTGCTGTTCTTTGGTCGGTTGCACGGCCTGGTCATGGAGACCCTTCAGACACGGGCAACCCGGCTCCTTCACCGTGTGGGGCTCACAGATTTTGTTCATCGTCGGGTGGGACATCTCTCGGGAGGCATGCGAAAAAAACTGGCGCTGGTGACCCAGTTGCTGCATTCACCCCGTATCCTGGTGCTGGACGAACCCACCCTGGGGGTGGATCCTCTTTCCCGGTCAGAAATCTGGATGTTTCTGCACCAGGTTCGGCAGGAGCAAACGCTCACCCTGGTGTTTTCCACGGTGTATGCGGAAGAAGCGGAGCGGGCCGATCGGGTGCTTGTGCTGGATCCCGAGGCGCAGGCGAGAATCTTGAATCCACGCCTGCTGGAAGCCTACGTGGTGGTGTACCTGAAAGGCACGGCGCCTCCCTCCGTGGAGGCCTCGATCCTGGAGCGGGAAGCGGGAGGGCAGTGGGTCCTGGTTTCGCAACGGGATGTGTCCCTGCTGGGAAGCAGGGTTCGCCAGACCCGTCCCGTGACCCTGGATGACTGGCTTCTCGCGGGAGCGTCAGGATGAGTGAGGCCAATCCCGTGATCCGGGTTCGTGGTGTGGTCAAGCGGTTTGGGGAATTTGTGGCTGTGGATCGCGTTTCCTTTACACTCCGAAAAGGAGAAATCGTGGCGCTGTTGGGGCCGAACGGTGCTGGAAAAACCACGTTGATCCGGATCCTTGTGGGCCTCTTGCCGCGGGATGAGGGAGAGATTCGGGTGATGGGCGTGGATCCCCGGGAGGATCCTTCCCGGGTGCGCAAACGGGTGGGATACATGCCGCAGATTCTTTCGCTGTATCAGGAGCTCCAGGTTCGGGAGCTGCTGGAGATTTTTGCTGCCTTCCATGGTCTGAACGACCGGGGACGACATGCCCGTCTGACCGCCCTGCGGCAGCGTTATCAGCTGGATTCCTGGTGGTATCGACCTGTGGGGGATCTCCCCCGGGGGATCCAGCAGCGGGTGGGCCTGTCCCTGGCGCTTCTTTCCGACCCTCCCATCCTGTTGCTGGATGAGCCCACCTCCGGTGTTGCGCCGGAAATGCGCAAGGTCTTCTGGGAAACCCTTCGGGCGTTTCGTGATGCGGGGAAGGCGTTGCTGGTGACCACCCACGACCTCCGGGAAGCAGAGCAGGCGGATCGGATTCTCACGCTGTATCGCGGACGGGTGGTGGCCGACGGCTCGCTGGAGACGCTTCAGGCTCAGAAAACCTGCCGGGTGGTGCGATTCCCGGCGTCCCTCTGGGCAAGGCTGGAACAGGATCCCCCACCCGGCGTGGTGCTCCCGCGGGGTCGTTATCTGGACGTGGTGGTCTCTCTGCGGGAAGGTGAGATCATGGAACGATGGGTGCACCGCCTGGGTGTGCAGGGTCAGGAGGTTCCGGTGGACCTGGAACATCTCTTTATTTCCTGGATTCACGCATGAATGTACGGAGAATTTACTGGATTGCCCACAAAGAACTGTTGCATTTGCGCCGGGATCCGCGCTCACTTTTTCTGGCGCTGGGCCTTCCCGTGTTGCTCACGCTTTTGTTCGGGTGGGTTCTCCGGCTGGATGTCCGTGGGCTGACGCTGGGGGTGGTGGATCTGCGTCCCACCCCGGAAAGTCGCCGGTTGGTGGCAATGCTTCGCCGGCAGGATGCCTTTGCAAAGGTGGAATTTCTGTCCGCCAGGGAAGCGCGAAGGCGTCTTCAGACCGGTGACCTCAGCGGGATTCTCTGGTTCCCCACGGAGACCCGCTGGCCTTCCCGCCGTCCGCTTGGGGTCTGGGTGGATGGTCGGGACCCTCTCAAGGCGGCGGTGTTGATGCAGCGGATACAGGAAACCATGGGGATCACCCTTTTCTCCGCCTCTCCCCGCCGTCCGCTGGGAATCCGCATCTGGTACAATCCCGAAATGAAAAGTCAGGTGGCCATCATTCCAGGTCTGGTGGCGCTGATTTTGTTGCTGGTGGCGGCGCTTCAGCCTTCCATTGCACTGGCACGTGAGCTGGAACAGCACACCTTTGAGCAGTTGCGGCTGACGCCTGTGACGGTGGGTGAGCTCCTGGTGGGAAAACTGGTGCCCTATTTTGTTCTGGGATATCTGGAGACAGTGGTGGTTCTGGGAATCGCGCTGGGTATCTTCGGCGTTCCCATGCGTGGTTCCTGGGTGGATCTGGGGGTGTTTGTGTCGCTTTTCCTGTTGACCGCGGTTTCGCTGGGCATCTTTTTCTCCGTGATCACGAAAAATCAGCAGGCGGCCATGCAGTACACCTGGCTGGTCACTTTTCTGCCCTCCTTTTTCCTTTCCGGGTTTGTGTTCCCGTTGCGAAGCATGCCGGTGCTTCTGCGATGGCTTTCGTACGGTATCCCTGCGCGTTATTTTGTGCGTGCCCTGCGCGGCATTATGCTGCAGGGCGCAGGGATGCGCGAACTCTCGGGAGAGGCACTGGGGTTGTTCGTGTTGACCGTGGTGTGGATGGGGGTGGCCGTCCTTCAGGTCCGGAGGCGGGCATGGTAAACCTCCAGGCCCTGCGGGCTTTTATGCGGAAGGAATGGTTGCAGACCCTGCGGGATCCTCGAACACGCATGATCGTGTTTGTGTCACCGCTGATCCAGCTGGTGGTGTTCGGGTATGTGGCCACGCTGGATGTGCGACACCTCCGCCTGGGCTGGGTGCTTGGCGAAGAGGCTCCGGAGGATCGCGCCCTGGTGCACCGGCTGGTGGCCGGTCAGGTCTTTGACGATGTGATCCGCCTTTCCTCCCCGGATGCAGCGGTGAAGGCCTTTCGCGATGGGCGTGTGGATGCGGTCTGGATACGACGGGGGGCACCGGTTCTGTGGGTTCAGGGTGTTCATGCGCAGGTGGTGCGAACCGTGCTTCAATCCGTACCCCGGGTGTGGGAGGAGGTGATGACGTCCCAGAAGCCTGTGCGGGGTTCACCCCCGCGGGTGGCCTGGCGTGTGCTGTACAATCCGGAACTGCAATCGGCCCATTACATGCTCCCGGGCGTGGCCCTGATGATTGTTCTGGTGGGCGTGGCCCTCCTCTCTGCGGTCGCGCTGACCCGGGAAAAAGAGCGGGGAACCTATGAACTGCTGCAAATGACGCCTCTGCGTCCCCAGGAAATCATTCTGGGGAAAGTGCTGCCGTACGCCACGGTGGGGTGGATCAACGCGCAGGCCGTGCTGATTCTGGCCCACCTACTGTTTGGCCTGCCGTTGCGGGGGTCGCCGGTGGCGGTCTCGCTGGGGCTGGCCCTGTATGTGAGTGAAACCGCGGCACTGGCGTTGTGGGTTTCCACGGTCTCTAGAACCCAGCAGCAAGCCATGTTTACGGTCCTGGGGTTCATGCTGCCCATGGTGTTGTTTTCCGGGTTGTTCTTTCCCATTGAAAGCATGCCCCCTCTGTTCCAGTTCCTGGCGGAGTGGAACCCTCTGACCCATGCCCTCCGAATTCTGCGCAACCTGTTGCTGGGCGGTTTCCCCTGGCAGGCCTCTCTCCGGTCCTATCTGGTGCTGCTGGGCTATGCCCTGGGGTTTGGATGGCTGGGTGCACGCGCGCTGCGTCATACCCTTTCCTGAGGGGGTGCTTGACAATTTCAGGCCCCGTCCATAGAATTCCCGCACGTCTGACGGAGGGAGAACTGCCATGGCAAAATGTGACATTTGTGGGAAACATTCCATTACGGGAAGCCGGATCAGCCACTCACACAAGGTGAACAAACGCTGGTTTCGTCCCAACCTCCACAAGGTCCGGGCAAGGGTGGGCAACCGTGTAAAACGCATCACGGTGTGCACCAAGTGCCTGCGCCGTGTGGAGAAGGTGGTCTGATTTACAGAACCGCCGATTCCCTTTCCCAACGTTCCAGCCACCGATTCCACAACCGGTGGGATCGGTACGTCCATTCTCGAATCTGATCTGGTGGAAAAATATCCCTGAGGGGAACGTTCCGGATCCAGTGATCCACCACCACCCGGGTGCAGACTTCGCGATCCGGTTCTTCTGCCATCCATTCCTGCCATAGCACCTGACGGCCCAGCATCCGGGTGAGATCCCGCACCATGGGCCAGGCCAGATCTTTCGCGCGAAAGCGCTCAATCCGGAGTCGCTGGTCCTCGCTCGGCGCAAAGGGCAGGGGGTGGGGAGGCGTGGGCAGAAGGGCGAGCAGGGAATGCACCAGCCGGGTGTCCATGTCCCGGTAGGTGGTTTCCAGGAGGCGGATCAACCGTTCTCGTGTCCGGAGTCCCCAGGTTCGCAGGGTCTCCGGATCGGGATGTTTCAGAGGGGACAACCAGATTCCCGTGAATCGCCCGGTGGCCGGATGCGGTCCTGGCCCGATCCAGATCAGATGAAATCCACTGTTTGCCCAGAAGGCCATCAGGTCTGGATCCAGCCCGAAGGCGGTGCCCACCCAGGCCACCCCTTCCCGCGCCATGCTGGCCCGCCACCGGGCCAGCATGGCGCGGCCCCGTCCGCG
>JALUJC010000079.1 GCA_027053375.1 Caldifarciminota bacterium | reverse complement strand
AGATATGGTGCGCGTCACCACCCCTGCAGGGAAGGTGGAGGTGCCGGTGCGCATGAATCCGCGCATTGTCCAGGGGACCGTGGTGCTGGAGGCAGGCCAGGGACATGAGAGCTATGGTCGCTATGCACGCGGCCGAGGTGTCCGGGCGTTCGCCCTTCTGGATGGTGCGTCTGCAGGTGGGCGATTTGTGTACGGTGTGCCGGTGAAACTGGAGAAGCTGGGTCGGCGAACATTGCTGGCCCATACGGACGGCGCGGAGACGCAGGAAGGGCGTGGTGTGGCACAGGTGATGCCCCTTCCGCTTTGGATGGAAGAACACGACCGGCTGGAGCCCACCTTTGAGGAGGAGTTCCGAAAGGAGTTTCCCTATACAAGCAAGTTCCAGGAAGAATACCATACCGTTCCGGAAGCCGAAAAGGCGTCCCCCTACCACTGGGGGCTGGTGGTGGACACCGAGAAATGCACTGGGTGTAATGCCTGTGTGGTGGCGTGTTTTGCGGAAAACAACATCCCGGTGGTGGGCGAGAAGCTGATCAAGCAGGGACGCGAGATGTTCTGGATCCGCGTGGAACGGTACTTTTCCGAAAAATCCCATCGTGTTCACTTTGTTCCGGTGATGTGCCAGCAGTGTGAGAATGCACCCTGCGAATCTGTGTGCCCGGTGATCGCCACCCACCATGATGCGGATGGGCTGAACGAACAGGTATATAACCGTTGTGTGGGAACACGCTACTGCGCCAACAACTGTCCCTACAAGGTCCGTCGTTTCAACTGGTACACCTTTGAATTCCCCGAGCCGCTGAACTGGCAGCTGAATCCAGATGTGACCGTTCGCGAAAAGGGTGTAATGGAGAAGTGTACGTTCTGTGTCCAGCGGATCCGTAAGGCCAAATACGATGCCCACGATCAGGGACGTCTGGTGAAAGATGGAGAGGTGCAACCCGCCTGTGTGCAGGCATGTCCTGCTGAGGCGCTGGTCTTTGGAAACTACCGGGATCCGGAATCCCGGGTCACGCGTCTCTTCCGGGATGTCCGACGGTATCGTGTGCTGGAGCATCTGAATACCCAGCCTTCCGTGGTCTATCTGAAGGAACTGGTCGGAGGATCCGTGCCAACCGAGGAGCATGCGGGATGACGTACAAGAAGATCACCAGAGATGCATTACGCCTCCTGACGGAACCCCCGGGGAAGGGATATTTCCTCCTTCAGGCCTTCAACCTCACCCTGGTTGCCCTGGGTGTTGCGGCCTTTGTTCATCAGGTGAAAACGGGAATGGGGGTCACGGGCCTGAACAACCCCGTGGGATGGGGCGCCTATATCACCACCTTTGTCTTCTGGGTGGGTATTGCACACTCGGGCACCCTGATCTCAGCCATTCTTTTCCTTTTCAGGAGCAAGTGGCGGAACGCAGTATATCGGCTCGCAGAAGCCATGACGGTGTTCGCCGTGTTGACCGCTGGCCTCTTTCCCCTGATTCATCTGGGCCGGGTCTGGAAGTTCTACTGGCTCTTCCCCTTTGACTATGGGCGGAAGGTCTGGATCAACTTCCGTTCTCCGCTGGTGTGGGACGTGTTTGCGGTGACCACCTATCTCACCGTAAGTTCCATCTTTTTCTTTGTGGGGATGCTTCCGGATCTCGCCACGGCCCGGGACCATACGACAGGATGGCGGAAGAAGCTGTACACCATTCTTTCCCTTGGCTGGCAGGGATCCCATAAGGAGTGGAAAAACTACCGTCAGGCCTACTTTTATTTTGCGGCCTTTGCCACGCCGCTTGTGATTTCCGTGCACAGTGTGGTAAGCTGGGACTTCGCCATGTCCATTGTTCCGGGCTGGCACAGCACCATTTTTGCCCCCTACTTTGTGGCCGGTGCCATTTTCTCCGGTGTGGCCATGGTGATCACCATCCTGATTCCTCTGCGAAAGATTTTCCCCTTCCTCAAAGACTACTTTACCATCAACCACCTGGAAAATCTGGCCAAGATGATGCTGCTCACGGGGCTGATCGTGGGATATGCGTACGCCGTGGAATATTATGTGGTCTGGTACAGCGGGAATGCTGTGGAATGGGAGGTGTTCCGGTATCGGGCTTTTGGGGACTACATCATTCCCTTCTGGATCATGGTGTTCTGCAACGCCATTCTTCCCCTCACCCTGTTTATCAAAAAGGTTCGCCGGAGTGTCCCCGCCCTGTTTGTCATCTCGCTTCTGGTGAATGTGGGCATGTGGTTTGAACGGTTCAATATTATTGTGACCAGCCTTGCGCATGAGTATATCCCGCACGCCTGGGGGCTGTACAAACCCTCACCGGTGGAAATGGCCATCTTCGCAGGAAGCTTCGGGTGGTTCTTCTTTCTTCTCCTCACGTTCCTGAAGCTGTTGCCCTATCTCCCCGTGGCGGAGTTGAAAGAGATTCAGCCGCTTCCCCGGCGTGAAGACATGAAAGAGGAGGTGGCGGGATGAAAACCTTCCTGGCGCTTTATCGCTATGTGGATGATCTGGAACGGGCAGTTGAAGCGCTTCGTGAGCGAGGGATTCATTCGCTGCATGTACTCTCTCCCGTTCCTCTTCCGGAACTGGAAGATCGCCTGATTCCGCGTCCCGCCAATGTGCGATGGTACACGCTTCTGGGTGCGATCGCCGGGATCTCATCGGCACTCGCACTGACCATCTGGACCAGCGTGTCCTGGCCGGTGGTGATTGGAGGGAAGCCCATTGTCTCCATTCCTCCCTACATCATTATCACCTTTGAATTGATGGTGCTCTTCGGTTCTATCATGAACCTGCTGGGTCTGTTCGCAAGGGCAAAACTCCCCCGGCGTTTCCCCCGAATCCCCTATCATCCTGCGGTAACCGATGACCGGTTTGCCCTTGTGGTGGATATCCCACCGGAGGGGGGCGAAGAAATCCAGCAGGTGCTTCAGTCTACGGGTGCGGAGGAGGTGCATCATGTATCGTAATCTTCTGAAAAAGAGCGTTTCTGTGATCCTCCTTGGGATCTGGCCGGTCGGGTTGCTGGCCGGACCGTGGCCCTTTATTCAGAACATGGTGGATCAGCCTTCCATTAAACCCCAGGAAACGGTGCATCCGCTTCCGCCGGAGGGTGCGGTGCCCCGCGGTGGGTTGTGGGAACCTAAACGGACCTGGCAGGAAGGTGAGCAGGTTCCGGATCCCCTTCCCCACACACCGGAAGTGGTTCGGCATGGGGAGCAGCTGTGGAATCGGTACTGCACACCCTGCCATGGCCCACGTGCAAAAGCGGGTGAGGGTGCGGTGTCTCGTCTCTGGCCTGCCCTGACCACGCCCGACCTGACCACTGCCTTTTATATCCAGCAGCACCGCGATGGATACTACTACGAGATCATTCGTCAGGGGCACGTGATCATGCCGCCGTATGCAGAAGGGACACGGCCCTTTGATCGCTGGGCCATTGTGCATTACCTCCGTGTCCTTCAGAACAGGAGCCAGCATCCATGAAACACGAAACACCCTCCATTCCCGGACGCCTTGAACGGACGTCCGCACTTTTCTGGTTGAGTGGAATCCTGATCCTGCTGGGTCTGGCGTCGGTCCCCGTACTCATTACCATGGACATACACCGTTTCTGGAACGCCTATGCCGCCAGCACGCGTTTCTGGCTGGGCGTTGCCCAGGGAGCCATCATCCTTTCAGCAGCG
This sequence comes from Caldifarciminota bacterium, assembly GCA_027053375.1. Classification (GTDB taxonomy): domain Bacteria; phylum Hydrothermota; class Hydrothermia; order S141-80; family S141-80; genus JALUJC01. The sequence continues at coordinate 960 of JALUJC010000079.1, read as the reverse complement.
GTTCGGGGACTGTATGCCCTCTGGGGTCGCCATTTGCTGCGTTTCGCGGAAGGTGCAGCAGCGTTTCTTCCTGTGGGATACCTTTTCTTTCTGGGATTGTTCATCCCCAGGGAATATTACTACTACTGGGCACGACCCGACGCAGTGATTCACCATCCCCCCGGATGGATGAACTTCCCCTCCTTTGTGATGCGACAGGCCATCCCCATGCTGGTGCTCACGTTGATGCTTCTGGTGTACGTGCGACTTTCTCTGCAGCAGGACTGGCAAAAAGCAGGCTTTCGCGAAGGCTACTTTCCCGGGTGGCTGGGTCGTTTGATTCCGAAACGCGCCCTTCCTCCAGCGAAACTTGTGAATGTGGGAATCTCCTCCGCCCTCGTGTTTGCCCTGGTCTGGAGCTGGGTGGGGTTTGATATGATCATGAGCATGGATCGCGTGTGGTACAGCACCATGTTTGGTGGGTATACCTTCTGGAGCGCGTTCCTTGCAGGGGTGGCATTCACCGTGCTGATCACCCTCTGGTTTCGAAAGGAGCTCGGCCTGGAAGATTTCGTCAAGAAACACAATCTCCAGGACATGGGGCGTATGATCTTTGCGTTCAGCTCCTTCTGGATGAACCTGTTCTGGGCCCAGTTTCTGGTAATCTGGTACGGGAAATTGCCTGAAGAAACGGAATTCCTCTATAAACGCATGGCGGGAGAGTGGAAAGCCCTTGGCTGGACGGCTTTTGCATTAATCTGGGCCATACCCTTTGTGGTGCTTCTCCCCAAAAAGAGCAAAACCACGCCATGGATCCTGGGTTCTATGGCGGGGTCGGTGCTTGCCGGTCTGTGGCTGGCCAAGTTCCTGGAAATTGTCCCCACCATCTGGCCCACGGCCACCGTTCCCCTCGGGATTTTTGAGGTGGGGGTTGGACTGGGGATGGGTGGGGTATTCCTCCTGCTGTACACCCTGTTTATG
>JALUJC010000078.1 GCA_027053375.1 Caldifarciminota bacterium | reverse complement strand
TAAAGAAAACCCGCTTTATCGCCTTGCGGAGCATCTTTTCGTGGGGGTCTCTGCAGCTTTCGGGATCCTGGTGTCGCTGGACCAGGCCATCTGGCCGTCGGTGAAAGCCGCTTTTTCTACACCGGACCTTTTCCTGAAAGCCATCAGTGTGGTGGCGCTGATCCTGGGATCTATGATGCTCACCAAGCTGGAGGTGGTAAGCACCCTATGGCCGGAAGGGCGAAAACTTTCTCACTGGCCCATCGCGTTTATCACGGGCATTGGTGTGGGGCTCTCCCTGGTGGCAGTGGTCCAGGGGTTTATCTTCCCACAGCTGCGGGCCACCTTTGTCCCTCTTTTTGGTGGGGGACTCCCCCTGACCGACCTGATTTCCAACTGGATTCTGGTGCTGGGTGTGATCTTCTCCATCCTGTACTTCTTCTTCTCTGCGCGTTTTGAGGGGCGCGTGGGCCGGGTGACGCTCCGGCTGGGGATTCTCTTCATCATGATTGCCTTTGGGGCTTCCTTTGGCTATACCGTGATGGCCCGGGTTTCCCTGTTGATCGGGCGCATCTATTTCCTCCTCCACACCTGGCTCGGGTGGGTGTGAGTTGAAGGTTTTTCCCTGAAAACGTATACTTAAGCCCGCATCGGGGCGTAGCGCAGTTTGGCAGCGCGCTTGGTTCGGGACCAAGAGGTCGGCGGTTCGAATCCGCCCGCCCCGATTTCTTTCTCATGGACCTTCATCCGGATCATCCGCTGACCCTGGATCACCTTGTTCAGGTGGGCTATCACCGTGAACAGGTCATTCTGAGCCCTGAGGCAAAGGCGCGCATCCATGAGGGGCGGAAACGACTTGAGCAACTTCAGTCCACGGGTGACCCCATCTACGGCGTGAACACCGGGGTGGGGCGTCTGGCCACCACCCGCGTGTCTCCGGAGGCGCTGGAGCGTCTCCAGGTGAATATCATTCGCAGCCATGCGGTGGGCGTGGGCTCCCCCCTTCCTCCACACGTGGTCCGGATGGTTCTCCTTCTCCGGTTGCATATGCTTTCCCGTGGATTTTCTGGTGTGCGCGTGGAAACAGCGGAATGGCTGCTTCGCCTGCTGAACGAGGATGTGATCCCTGTGGTGCCCGGCTGGGGTTCGGTAGGTGCCTCCGGGGATCTCGCGCCCATGGCCCATATTGCCCGGGTTCTGCTCGGTGAGGGAGAGGTATGGGAACAGGGAACCCTCCGACCCGCAGCAGACGTGTTCCGTGAACGAGGCTGGCATCCCTGGCGTCCAGTTTCCAAGGAGGGCCTGGCACTGATCAACGGGACCCAGGTCTCCACAGCGTTGCTTGTGGATGGCTGGTTTGTGCTGCGCCGTCTTCTGGACTGGGCGACGGTGGTGGCAGCCCTGACCTATGATGCACTCCTTGGGCTCCCGAACGCCCTGGACAGGGATGCGCTTGCGCTGCGGTCCCACCGGGAGATCCAGGAGGAAGGGGAGCGGTTGCGCGCCCTTCTGGAGGGAAGCCTCCTGCCCCGCGACCCGGCGCGTGTACAGGATGCCTACAGCCTGCGCTGCACCCCGCAGATTCAGGGGACCGGGCGCATGGCGCTGGGCTGGATCCAGGAGGCGCTGCAGCGAGAATGTAATGCGGTAACGGATAACCCGCTGATTCTGGACAACCCTCCGCGGGTGATCTCCTGCGGGAATTTTCATGGTTCACCGGTGGCACTGATCGGGGATATGATGATGCTGGCCCTTGTCCCGGTGGCGGTGCTGTCCGAACGGCGGACCTTCCGGCTCCTGAGTCCGGAACTCTCTCAGGGGCTTCCCCCGTTCCTCGCCGATCGCTCCGGCCTGGAGAGTGGATTGATGATGCTCCAGGTGACGCAGGCGGCACTGGTGGCGCGCCTTCGGGAACTTTCCTATCCCTCTTCCGTGGGATCCATCCCCACCTCCGCCAACCAGGAAGACGTGGTCCCCATGGCCACCAACGCTGCGCACCGTGTGCAGGAGGGTATCCGCTGGACCGCCCACGTCCTGGCGGGTGAACTTCTCGCTGCACTTCGTGCGCTCCGCTTCCGGGAGCGGTCCGGGCAGGGATCTCCGTTATCTCTGTACAGAGAAGTGCGTCAGCAACTTCCTCCGGATCTCCCGCTGGAAGGGGATCATCCCTGGGGCTCCTGGCTGGAGCGGCTCGCGGAACATCTGCTTACGCTGGATCCTCCCCGGGTCGGAAACCGCTGAACAGCGGCGGCAGCAACTTTCGTTCCCGTGCCGCTCGTTCCAGGTCTTCACGAAAGTCTGGATGGGCGATGTTGATAAGTGCCTGTGCGCGCTCCTGCAGGTTTTTCCCGAACAGGTCCGCCACGCCGTACTCCGTGATCACATAATGAACATCCGCGCGGGTTGTCACCACCCCGGCGCCCGTTTTGAGGGTGGGAACAATTCGGGAAAGGGTCCCGCCTTTTGCAGTGGAAGGAAGGGCGATGATAGGTTTTCCTCCCCGTGAACGGGCGGCACCACGGATGAAATCCAGCTGCCCACCAAACCCTGAATAGATCCGGGTTCCGATGGAATCCGAGCAAACCTGACCGGTCAGGTCCACCTCCAGTGCGGAATTGATGGCCACCATGTGATCGTTTTGTGCGATCACATACGGGTCGTTGGTGTAGTCTGCAGGATGGAGTTCAAACAGGGGATGGTCGTGAACGAACCGGTACAGGCGTTCGCTTCCCAGAATGAAGGTGGCCACCACCTTTCCCGGATGCAGGGTTTTCCGGGCGCCGGTGATGATGCCCTTCTCGACCGCCTCCATGATTCCATCCGACACCATTTCCGTATGAATGCCCAGGTCTCTTTTCCCCTCCAGCAATGAGAGCACTGCGTCCGGGATCCCGCCGATGCCCAGTTGCAGCGTGGCACCATCTTCAATCAGATCGGCGATGTACCGCGCGATCTGGTATTCCACCTCGGTGAAGGGTTTTTTGGGCAGCGTGGGGAGGGGAAAGTCGGCCTCCACCACCACGTCCACCTCCGTGATGTGGATGAAAGAATCGCCCAGGGTGCGGGGCATCTGCGGATTTACAAGGGCAATGACCGTGCGGGCAGATTGTACGGCTGCTTTGGACAGCAGAACCTCCACGCCCAGGGACAGAAACCCGTGCTCGTCTGGTGGAGAGGTCTGGACGATGGCCACATCCAGCGGGAGCCTCCCCTCCCGGAACAACCGGGGGGTCTCGTGCAGGTGGATGGGGATGTAGCCTGCCCGTCCCTCGTTTACGGCCTGTCGGTCCGCGGGTCCTACAAAAAGTGAGTTGTGAACGAAATGGCCTTCCATTTCTGGTCGAGAAAGAGGATCTTCTCCCAGAAGGAGCACGTGCACCAGTTCCACGTCCGAGAGTTCCTCCTTGCGGCGAGCCAGCGCTTCCAGAATGGGGAAGGGGGTGGAGGCGTTGCCGGAAATAAACACCCGGTGTCCGCTTTCAATCCGGGCCACCGCTTCCTCAGGGGTGCATCGCTTGTTCTGGTACTGGCGCTGGATGGCTGAGCTCATGCGGGATTGCCTCCTTCCAGGAGCTGGTCCAGGGGGTGAACCGGCAGGATCCGTCGGAGGGAGGGATGTACACACTGCCCGTTTAGAAAATAGACCCCGCGTTTCAGGGTGGGCATTTTCTGAAGAACATCGGGCCACCCCTGTTCCAGGAGTTGCCGGAGATAGGGGAGCACGGCGTGGGTCAGGGCGTGGCTGGAGGTACGCGCGACCCGTGAAGGAACATTGGGTACAGCGAAATGCAGAATTCCCTCTACTTCAAAGGGTTCAGCCTGGGGTCCCCGCTGCCGGGTGGTTTCCACACTCCCCCCCTGGTCAATGGAGAAGTCCAGGATCACGCTTCCCCGACGCATTTTGATCAGGGTCTCCCGGCGAATCAACAGCGGGGCAGGTTCTCCAGGTTTCAGCACAGCACTGACCAGAACCTCGGCAAAACTTGCAAACTTCTCAATGTTCTCCCGACTGGCAAAGGCGGTCACCACACGTCCACCGGTGAGATTCCAGATATGTTCCAGCCGTTCCCGGTTGATGTCCAGAATATACACACTGGCCCCCAGTCCCAGAAAGGCAAGCGCAGCATGCGTGCCCAGCGCACCCGCGCCGAGAATCACCACGTCGGATGGAGGAATCCCCGGGATACCGGGCAGGAGGATGCCCACCCCCGTGGGGGATTCCAGCAAACGGGCGGCAATCTGAGGGGCCATTTTCCCTGCGATTTCGCTGGAGATACGCAGGATCGGATGCTGACCGTCGGGGTCCTCCATGATTTCATAGCCGATCATGGTGAGTTGTTTCCGCTGAATCACCTGAAGAAGTTCCGATCCCCCCACCGCCAGATGAAGAAATCCCCACACCATGGTGCCGTCCCGGAGCCGCGCAAGTTCATCCGCCCGGGGAGGTCGCACCCGAACAAGCAGATCTGCCCGGCGATAGACTTCTTCAGGATGATAGGCAATCCGCGCCCCTGCTGCCTGATATTCCAGATCAGAGAACCCGGCGCCTGCCCCGGCTTCCTGCTCCACCACCACCTGCGCACCCAGGTCGGTCAACTCGCGCACCCCCGCGGGTGTCAGGGCCACCCGGTTTTCAGGGATGCCACCTCCGGCCTCACCTCCTCGG
>JALUJC010000077.1:2828-4682 GCA_027053375.1 Caldifarciminota bacterium | reverse complement strand
GAGCGGTGCTTCTCCGCGGGTGGTGACACGGCTCCTCCTGGAACCCAGCCCGGCCTATAAGCAGTATCTCGTGCTGGTCCAGGAAGCACGTAAACTTCAGCAGGGGGGAGATCTCGCCGCCGCTTCGGAGCGCTACCGCAAGGCGCTCAAACTCGTTCCGGGGGGTGCAGAAGCCACCGCCGGGCTCAAGGAAATCCGGGCCCTGGTGGATCAGCAGGTCCGCGCCCTTAAAACCCGTGCGGTCACAGCCGAAAAGAAAGGTCAGTACAGCACAGCACTGAAACTCTGGAATCAGGTGCTCACCCTGGCACCCCAGGACAAAGAGGCCAAAGCAGGGGTCCGGCGTGTTCGGGCGGCGCTGGCCAAAGTAAGCCGCAAACCTGCCCGAAAACCGGCGGCACGCAAGACCCTTTCCCGCTCTGAAATCAAAGCCCTGCTCCAGCAGGCCAAACAGGCCTTCCTGCAGGGAGAATATGCCCGGGCCCGACAGCTGGCCCTTCGGGTCCTTCGGGCGGATCCCGGCAATCAGGAGGCCCGGAACTTGAAGATCAAAGCCGAACAATACCTGAGAGCCACAGGAGGACAGTAAATGCGAGGCGTGGCGTTCTCCCTTCTCCTGGCGACCAGCCTGTTCGCGCAGGAAACGGTCCCAGCGGATACCACGGATACCCTGATAACCCCTGCGGACACCACCCAGGTGGTGCCCGTACCCGCACCGTCTCCTTCTGAAACGGTGCCGGTTCCCGAGGAGACCACCGGAACCACCGTACCTGTTCCGGAGGAAACCACGGTCCCGGTTCCACCCCCGGAGACGGTTCCCCTTCCTGCACCTGCACCCACAGAAGCCCCGCTGCTCCCCACCCCCATGACCGGAGCAGCCACCTATCGCCCCACCCTGGAACTTCCTCCATCGGAACCCATTGAACTGGAGGCTGGTTTCGCACGGGTGTTCTATTCCCCTGCCCCCCTGCGCCGGGTGTATGTGGGGAACAAAAACCTGCTTCTCTCCGAGGTGGTCACGCCCAACGAGGTGATGATCATCCCCAAAGGTGTGGGCGTGTCCAACGTGATTTTTGAAACGGAGGAGGGGGGTCGCTTTGAGTTTGAGGTCCGCGGCCGAAAATCCAGCGCTCGCCTGCAGTCCAAACGGGCGGTCGCCCTTCAGGTCTACGTGGTGGAGGTTCGCCGGAATGTTCTGAAAAAACTGGGTTTTCGGTGGGCCACCGATACCGCCTTTTCCTCTTTCGCACCGGCCATCGGAGAGGGGAAAGTCCCCATCCCGGGCCTCTCCGAGATCGGTCCCATTGTGCGTCTGACACCTTTTACGCTGAAAGCCCTGGCAGAACTCAACGAGGGTGATGCCCGCCTGCTGGCTGCCCCCACCCTGGTCGCCCTGGAGGATGATACGTCCAAATTCCATGTGGGTGGGACGTTCATCCTCAACACCTCGGGTGTGGTGGGAGGACAGGTGCAACGGGTCCAGTATGGGGTCTCGCTGAAGTTTGTTCCCCACATTGATGTGGACCAGTCCCTGGTGATCCGTCTGAGTGTGGAAGTTTCCGAGCCTGACTTTGTCCGCTCCGTTCAGGGGATCCCCTCCCTTCGGGTACGCAACAGCAACGCCGTGATCCGTGCACGAAGCGGTGAAGTGGTGGGCATCGGCGGGTTGCTCTTCCGGGAAAACCAGGTGGCTGTAACGGGCGTACCGTTCCTTTCAAAAATTCCCCTGCTGGGCCATCTCTTCAAATCCCGCGTGGTCAACTCGACCTACTCGGACCTGGTGATTCTGCTGATTCCCACCCTTCTGCCCCGGCAGAAAAACCTGGTTCGGATCTGGGAAAACGACCGCGTTCT
>JALUJC010000077.1:0-2818 GCA_027053375.1 Caldifarciminota bacterium | reverse complement strand
GAGCAGGAGCTTACTGTGGCTTACCACGGGCGGAAACTGGTCTACAACCTGGAAACCCAGACCGTACAGTTCGGTGAAGAAGTTCGTTCCGGCGTGGTGGAGAACTATTTTGGCATCTGGCAGGTTCCGCTCACCGACCTCCAGACGCTCGTGGGGAAAGATGTGGCCTTTCTGTGGGACCGGTACCAGAATGTGCTGCATGTGCTGAAAGGAGTGCCCAAACCTTGAAAAAGATTGCCTTTGTGGGAAGCAAGGGTGGGATCGGTACCACTTTTGTGACCACGAACATCGCTGTTCTTCTTGCCTCACGGGCCAAAAAGCCGGTCCTGGTGGTGGACCTCAACCTGGATCGGGCCGATGTGGCCACGGCTCTCAACGCCACGCCTCGCATTGATCTCGGAAAATATTTTGAGCAGCTGAACGGGAATGACCCCTTCCCGTTCTCCTCGTTCGTGCATCCCATCGAAGGATACAAACAGCTATATCTGGCATCCTCGGATGTGCTTCCCCAGCGCTCCGTGATTCAGATCAGCCCGGACATGATGATCACGCTGGTCAGCGAACTGAGTGGCCTGGACCCTCTCCCCGGATATGTCCTGTTTGAAGGTCTGGAACACCTTACACCTGCAGCCGTTCAACTGCTGGAACTGGTGGATCAGGTCTTCTTCCTTCTCTCTCCTGAGGTGAGCGCCCTCAACGCACTCCAGTCCAAACTCAATGTGCTCAAACATATGTATTTCGCACCGCAAAAGGTTCGGCTGCTGCTCAACCATCTTCACGCGAGCGCCCTGCTGCCCACCGACGAGATCATCAAAGCCCTGGATCCCTTTATTCTGCTCTATCAGATCCCTTATGGGGACGACAAGGTGCTGGAAAGCATGGAAATGGGGACGCCCCTTGTTCTTGAAGACAAAGGGAATCCTGCTTCCCGTGCCCTGTCCACCCTCACCGACTATCTTCTGGACAAAGTCTCGGAAGACGAACTGGTTCGCAAGATCCGTTCCGGAGGGAAAAAAGGATTTGGCTTTCTGGGGTTCGGGAAGAAGGACCGGGGTGGGAGCCGCCCCCGCCGGCGCGCCCCGGGTACACCCGCAGCACCGGTGACCCCTCCCGGCGAGGAAGACCTCACGTCGCTTCTGGATGAGGTGATGGAGCTTGCGGAACAGGAGCAGGGCGGCGAAGGAGGAAGCGCCACCCTTGAAGAAGCCCTGGGAGGGACAACCCAGGCGCCCGTATCTGCACCACGTCCCACAGACGGGAAGGACATCCCGCTGTATCGGGTCTCGGTGGAACGCGATGAGCAGTGGAACCGCTGGAAAAGCAATATCCACCGTGCCCTGCTCACCAAAATCAACTGGCGTGAATTTGGCCAGGTACAGCAGAACTCCGAGGCCGGGAGAGAATTACGACGAAAGGTGGAGTCCATCGTGCTGGAACTCATGGACCACCTGCACGTGGAAATCCTGGACAAGGAAAAACGCCAGCAATTTGTTCAGGAAGTGCTGGATGAGGCCCTGGGGTACGGTCCGCTGGAGGTGTTGCTCCGGGATCCCTCCATCAGCGAGATCATGGTGAACGGCAAGGATCAGATCTACATTGAGCGGGGCGGGAAAATCTATCTCACCGATGTCAACTTTCTCAGCGACGACCAGCTGCGGGTGATCATTGACCGGATCCTGGCCCCCCTGGGCAAACGGGTGGACGATTCCATGCCGTACGCAGACGCACGCCTGCCCGATGGATCCCGTGTAAACGTGATCATCCCCCCCCTCGCACTCACCGGTCCTACGGTGACGATCCGGAAGTTTTCCCAGAAAAAACTCACCGCGGAGGAATTGATCCAGTTTGGCAGCATTACCAGAGAAATGGTGGAATTTCTACGAGCGACGGTGTACGTACGCAAAAACATCCTGATCTCCGGGGGAACGGGCACCGGGAAAACCACTTTCCTGAACATGCTTTCCGGCTTTATCCCCGAAGATGAACGCATCATCACCGTGGAAGACACCGCGGAACTTCAGCTGCAGCAGGCGCATGTGGTGAGGCTGGAGTCCCGCCCTCCCAACGTGGAGGGAAAAGGTGAGGTGACCATCCGGGACCTTGTGCGCAACTGTCTGAGAATGCGCCCCGACCGTATCGTGGTGGGGGAGTGCCGTGGTGCGGAGGCGCTGGATATGCTCCAGGCCATGAATACAGGGCACGACGGGTCCCTCACAACCATTCACGCCAACTCCCCCCGGGATGCCCTCTCACGACTGGAAACCATGGTACTCATGGCCGGAACGGAACTCCCATCCAAAGCCATCCGACAGCAAATCGCCTCTGCAGTACAGGTGATCGTGCAGCTCAGCCGGTTCCGGGATGGAAGCCGAAAAGTGGTCGCCATTTCCGAAATCACCGGGATGGAGGGAGACATCATCACCATGCAGGACATCTTTGTGTACCGGCAGACCGGCGTGGATCCCGAAACAGGCAAAGTGCTGGGCTTCCACACCGCCACCGGGGTTCGTCCCTCTTTCTATGATGAACTGGAGGCATCCGGGGTTAAGCTTCCCCCGGATCTGTTTCATCCCAAAGCCGAAATGAACCAGAACATCTTTGGATAACCACCAACGGGAGGACGGGGATGTCACTTCGCCCATCGCTGTATGTACCGGTCCTGATTGGACTGGTGATTCTGGTTATGGGGTATTCGGTTACGCGGGGCGCGTTTTTGCGATATCAGGAACGCTGGTTTAAACAGGAGGTTCAGGCCAGGGCCGAGGTGCTGGCACAGTCCACCGCCCAGGCCATGGCCGATCCTCTGGCTCGTGGGGAT
>JALUJC010000076.1 GCA_027053375.1 Caldifarciminota bacterium | reverse complement strand
ATCCGGGATCGTGGGCAAAAAGATCTCCGCCACCCTCACCTCCACCGGAACGCCCAGCATCTTTCTTCATCCCACCGAATCCCTCCACGGTGATCTGGGCATCCTCTCCCCCGAGGATGCGGTCATCGCCATCTCCAAAAGCGGCGAGTCGGACGAGTTCCAGCTCCTGATTCCGCTGATCAAGCGTCTTGGAATCCCGGTGATCGCCATTACCGCCCATCCTCGTTCAGAGCTTGCCCGTCATGCCGATGTGGTGCTGACCATTCCCGGGGATCGGGAGGCCATCCTGGGCAACCTGGTGCCCACCGTATCCACCACCGTGACCATGGCCCTGGGCGACGCGCTGGCGTATGTTCTGATGCGGCAGAAAGGCTTTTCCGTGGAGAACTTCGCAGCCCTCCATCCCGGGGGAGCCATCGGGAAAAAAATCTGGTTAAGGGTACGGGACCTGATGCTGACCGACCCCGAACATGTTCCCCTTGTTCCCGAGAATGCACCCATGTCCCAGGTCATCCTGGAAATGACCTCCAAACGTGGGATCACAGGGGTGGTCAATCAGGAAGGTACACTTGTGGGTGTCTTTACGGATGGGGATCTACGGCGTTTGCTGGAACGTGAGCACAATGTGTTCAGTTTTCTCGCCAGGGATGTGATGAACCCGAACCCGAAAACGGCCGATCCGGATGAACTGGCGGTGCGTGCAGCCCAGCGTATGGCCGATTACGGCATTACTGCCCTTCTCGTGGTAAACGGAAACGGGAAACCCGTGGGCATCCTCCACCTCCATGATCTGATGCGGATGCGGGTGATTTGACCATGAAACGCAACAACGCTCAGATCGCAAGGCTTCTGAATGAACTGGCGGATGCGCTGGAGATTCTTGGAGAAAACCCCTTCCGGGTCAACGCATACCGAAAAGCAGTTCGTGTGCTACAGGACCTTCCGGAAGATGTCTCCGATCTGCTGGCACGTGAAGGTGAGAAGGGAATTCTTGAGATCCCCGGGGTGGGGAGCGGCATCGCGAAAAAGATCGTGGAATATCTTCAGACCGGGCGCATCAGGAAGCATGACGAGGTGATGGCCCGTGTTCCTTCGGGTTTGCTTCCTTTGCTGAATATCCAGGGACTTGGGCCCAGAACCATTCACCTTGCGTGGAAGGAACTGGGCGTGACCGGACTGGAGGATCTGAAACGGGTGATTGAGAACGGTGAGCTGGCGCGTCTTCCCGGGCTGGGTCCGAAAAAGGTGGCCAACATTCTGAAAGGCATTGAATCCCTGGAGCGTACCGGGAAACGGATCCCGATTGGCGAAGCCATCCCCCTGGTGGAATCCATTCTGGAGGCACTCCGGCAGGAGGCGCCCGTGGATCAGCTGTCCCCGGCCGGATCATTTCGGCGCATGAAGGAAACCGTTGGCGACCTGGATATCCTGGCCACCTCTTCAGACCCAGCCCGTTTGATCCAGACATTTGTCCACCTCCCGGGGGTGACCCGGATACTCGCTGCGGGGGAAACCAAAGGATCCGCCATTTTTGAGGATCGTTATCAGGTGGACCTTCGCGTGGTGGACAATTCCTCGTATGGGGCGGCGCTTCAATACTTTACTGGATCCAGAGACCACAACGTTCATCTGAGGGGCATTGCCCGGGAACGGGGGCTCAAAATTTCGGAGTACGGGGTGTTCCGGGGGGAACAACGCGTGGCCGGAGAAACCGAGGAAAGCGTGTACAGCGCACTGGACATGCTCTGGATTCCTCCCGAGTTGCGTGAAGACCGCGGGGAAATAGAGGCCGCACAGGAAGGCCGGCTCCCCTCACTGCTCGAACTGTCCCAGATCAAGGGCGATCTTCACGTTCATTCCCGATACTCCGACGGTCACTCCACACTGGAAGAAATCGCGGAGGAAGCACGTCGCCTGGGATATGCTTACGTGGCCGTATGTGACCATTCCCGAACCGCACGTTATGCACGCGGCCTTGAAATTGACCGCCTGAAGAAAAAACTGGAAGAGATTCGCGCGCTCAACGAACGCCTTGAAGATGTCACACTCCTGGCAGGCGCTGAAGTGGACATTCTTCCGGACGGGAGCCTGGACTATCCGGATGAAATCCTGGCGGAACTGGATTATGTGGTGGCTTCAATCCACCAGTGGCGGAAGAAGGAGGACCTCACTGAACGCATCCTGCGTGCCATGGACAACCCATACATTCACGCCATTGCCCATCCCACAGGTCGTCTGCTTACCGGGCGGGATCCCTATCCTGTGGACCTGGATGCGGTGGCTGAGAAAGCTGCGCAGACCGGTGTGTGGCTGGAAATCAATGCGCATGCAGAGCGCCTGGATCTCAACGATCCGCATATTCTTCAGGTGCGGCGGAGGGGGGTGCGTTTTGTGCTGGGGACCGATGCTCACCATGCCCAACAGATGTGGATGATGCGCCTCGGGGTGGGCATGGCACGACGCGGCTGGCTTTCCCCGGAGGAGGTGATCAACACCTGTCCCCTGCCCGAACTTCGTCAACGATTACAGGAAAGGCGAAAGAGGAGATCGTCCGTATGAAACGTGTACTGATCACCGGCGTGGCCGGATTTCTGGGCAGCCATCTCGCGGAACGGTTCCTTCACGAAGGCTGGGAAGTGTACGGAGCCGACAACTTTCTGACCGGACAACGGGAAAACGTGGAGCTCCTGGCGCAGATCCCCCATTTCCATTTTGAAGAAAAAGATGTCCGCTTCGGGGTGCCTTTTCCCCGAACCCCGGTGGACCTGATCCTGCACTTCGCCTCCCCGGCCAGTGTGCCGGACTACCTGGCCTATCCCATTGAGACCCTGGAGGTCAACGGTCGGGGAACCCATCTTCTTCTTGAGCATGCACGGCAGCACGGAAGCCGCTTTCTTTACGCATCCACGTCCGAGGTGTACGGAGATCCAGAGGTCCACCCCCAGCCGGAGACCTATGTGGGCCACGTGGATCCCACCTCTCCCCGGGGGGTCTACGACGAAGCCAAACGCTATGGAGAAGCCCTGGTGCTCACCTATCACCGCGAATACCGGTTAGATGTACGCATTACACGCATCTTCAACACCTACGGTCCCCGCATGCGCCTGGATGATGGGCGGGTGGTCAGCAATCTGCTGGTCCAGGCACTCCAGCAAAAACCGCTCACCGTGTATGGCGACGGGACCCAGACCCGGAGCTTTTGCTATGTGGACGACCTCGTGGAAGGGATCTACCGCCTGGCAACCTATGAAGGACTGGAAGGATCGGTGGTGAACCTGGGAAACGAGGAAGAAATTCCCATTCTGGAACTGGCCCGCACCATCCAGTCCCTGGTGGGAGCACGCCTCACCATTGAACATCACCCTCTGCCTCCACGGGATCCCAAACGCCGACGCCCGGATCTGACCCGGGCCCGCACACTGCTCCAGTGGGAACCCCGGGTCACGCTTCGTGAGGGGCTCACCCGTACTCTGAAGTTTTTCCAGGCAAAACTGGGGGTGCCGTCATGAACCTGGAAAAGCGTACGGGAGCGCGATGAACACCCTGCTCTGGCTCAGCCTGATCGGGATCCTGCAGGTTGCCCGTCTGAACAATTACCAGGACAGTGTGCTGTTTGAGCTTCGCTGGGACCATCCCCGTCGGTGGACCGTCCGGCTGAACAAACCCGAAGGAGAGGTGGTGGTTCGCTTCCCTGGGGTTTCTTACCGGGGCCCCCGGGAAATCCACCGAACCTGGCCGCTCCTGCGTGAAATTCAGATTCAGACGTCAAGCGCCGGTACCACGATCCGCTACCGGATTCCCACCTCCGCCTTCCGGTTTTATATCCACCCGGTTCTGGGGGGTGTGGCGATGCGGATTCTTGCCGCACCGGATCTGGCGGCCACTGAATCCAAAGAAGAGCGCCACAGGATCAGACGTGTGGTGATTGACGCAGGACATGGGGGGAAAGACCCGGGCGCGATCGGTTACCGGCACATCCGCGAAAAAGACCTTACCCTTCGCATTGCGCTCAAAACCGCCCGCGCCCTCAAACGGCTGGCCCCCGATCTTCAGATCAAACTCACCCGCGCCTCGGATCGTTTTGTCTCGCTTGCCGGTCGCGGAGAACTGGCCAACCAGTGGGGCGCGGATCTCTTTATCTCCATCCATTGCAACTATTCCAGAAACCGAAGGACCACCGGTGTGGAGACCTACTTTCTGTCAGAAGCCAGAACCGCGTGGGCAAGGGCTGTGGCCAATGCAGAAAATGGGGCACTGAAATACGAAATGGAGGGGAACACCTTTTCCGGGGACATTCTGAAGATGATCCTCTCGGACCTTGCACAGAACGCCTTTCTGAAGGAATCCCAGGATCTTGCTGTCCGGATCCACGAACAACTTGTCCGCCTTTCCCGATCAAGAAACCGTGGGGTTCGCCAGGCAGGGTTCTATGTGCTGTACAAGGCCTATATGCCTGCTGTCCTGGTGGAGGTGGGATTCATTTCCAATCCCCAGGAAGCCCGAAAACTTTCCACCCCCAGCTATCAGCAGGCGGTAGCGGAAGGAATCGCACGAGGAATCCTGGATTTTATTCGGGATTACAACCGCAACGGAACACGCTAAGGTCCCACCACCTCAATCTGAAGTTTCCCCACCAGAGGCATCAGTTTGGCCTGCTCTTCCAGGCTTCCCCGGGCCAGCATCAGGTGGTTGGAGCGTGCCGGGAATTCACCCATCACCGGATCCGCCCAGATCCAGCGTCCATCCAGGTACAGTGCATCCCAGGCGTGGTAGTAGTA
>JALUJC010000075.1 GCA_027053375.1 Caldifarciminota bacterium | reverse complement strand
CCCTTTGGTGAGAACCCCGAGAACGGAGGCGTTCAGAGCTAGAAAGAAGAGAAGAGTACTCTTCCTTTCGTAACTCAGATACCAAAGGTAAAGGGAGAGGGTGAAGAAGAAGCTGAGCAGGACCTCGGGGGAGGTGTACCTGGCGTTCGCTATAAACTCGAAGGAAAGCGGAAGGGCCATGGAGGCCGCATACTGCCGAAAATCCTCAAAGTGTTTCCCGTACGCCAGGGTCCAGTCCTGTCCGGGAATATCGAACAGGGCGGCTGGATTATAGAAAAATCCCTCGCTCTGACCCAGGGTTGCCTCCATGGCATGTCCGAAAGCCTGCGCGCGGGCCAGCCCGCTTTCCAGCGAAAGGTTGGCCCAGCTTCCACCTTCAAACGCCAGCAGAAACGTCATCCAGATCCATGTCTGCATCACCATACCACTCCAAAGTATTGTTTGGCGGCGAGAATCAGATCACCGGACTGCCCGAAAACACGATAGACCGCCACATAGGGACCCTGCGCAATCCGGTGGCCGCTCTTCTTGAATCCGTTCCAGGTCAGGTCGTAGTACGAGCCAGGGACAAGCGCTGACGCTGGAACTGTGCCTTCCCAGACGAGATTGCCCACCATATCAAAGACCTGCACCTGCGCGTCCCGTATACCGGAAGCCAGTGGGATATACACCCGGAAATGGAGGAGTCCCGGGGGCGAGGTCAGAGGATTGGGATAGATCAGGAACAGACTGTCCGTGGTCACGGCAATATACAGGACATGGGTGTCGCTCAGGGTGTAGGGACCGGAGGTAAACTGTGCTACCACCTGAGCGGTCAGTGGCTGGAGGGTATAAGGTGCACCGTAATAGGCCCGGGCGATGCCCTGAGAATCCGTCACGGTCTGGATGCCCAGCAGTGTTCCGGGCCCCTGAAGCTGGACCTGGATCTGGGCACCCGGTATGGGCAACCCCCCGGCTGCCTGTAAATGGATAAACAGCGTATCCCAGCTTGCAGGGGGAAGGGTGTCCCGTTGTGGCTGGATCCAGAGACTTTCCGGGCGGAGGTAGACCGGAAGCGTGAGGGGATTGGAAAGGAACGTTGTGTCGTTGCGGTCCACTGCCATGATTTGAAAGGCTGGACCTGGTTGAGAAAAGTCCACGGTGAACGCAAGAGGATTCCCGGATTGAACAGGTTGAGGTGCGGAGATCTGTACGCCCTGGGAAGGGGCGACCCGCAGCTCCACGGTGTCTGCACCATAGGGTGATGGATTCAGCACAGGATTGAACAGGCTATCGGTCAGATAGACGTCCAGAGGATGGGTGATTCCCACATACGCCGGGGCGGGAGACCCGCTGTAGCCATTGCCTGTGGTGTCACCCGGGAAAAGCTGCATCCCCGGTGCGATCAGCACAAGCCGGGCCGCGGTGGATGGAATGATCTGGAGCGGAGAAGACGTATCCTGCACAGCCAGACGTACCGAACGGACCACCACACGAAAGGCGCTATCCGCGACGCGCGCCCTTGCCCACAGCGTATCCCCGTGGCTTACCGGGACATTCAACTGGAAACGAGCCAGTGAACCGGTACCTGCGCTGTTCAACCCCTGGGCGGAGAGGGTGTCCGTCTGGCCCGGGATCGGGTTCCAGTAGGGGTCCACGTACAGGACGCGATAGGGGATGGTGGTATCCGCAGCATAGATGGTGGGTACAGGTGCACCGATTCTTCCGCCACCAGGATAACCTGCGTCCAGGGATTCTCCAGGGAGCAACAACACCATGCGGTCATAGGGACCGGGAGATACAGAAAAAGAAGCAGAGGTATCCACAAGTCCGCCGGGTGCGGTAGCTTCCAGCACATACCCTGTGTCGGCACGGTAGACCTGGAGGGTCCCCTGCGCCACACCCTGCTGCATCAGAACGGAGAGGGGGGTGTAGTACTGACTGAGCAGTCGCTGCCCCTGTGCGGTGATCAACTGCAGACTCAGCACACCGCTCAGGGTGGTATCCACCGTGCTGTCCGCCTGCACCGCCTCCACGGTGAAGGGAACGGGCGTCACCGTGGAGAAGGTGGACGGCAGCGTAAACCGCAGGGCAACAGCCTGCAATAGAATCCAGATGGGGAGCGTACTCATGCCGTAAAGTATAGATGCAGGACATCAGATCATCAAGAGAATGTCTCCGGTCTCTTTAGATCTGCCCAAGTATTCCCTCTCGCACCGTTTCCCGTTTCGGCGAAAATTGAAATCCTGCAACAGTTTTTCGAAACGATCGTGTATACTGTATACAAAGCAACCTCCCGGGAAGTTGCGCTTGATCATCTTTCCCCTGTCCTCTATCTTTGAGCGACGCTGAGGAGGTGATGTGTGATGGATGCAGGGCTGGACCTGGTGCTGACCGTGATTCCCCCACCTGCCGACTGGCCTGCAACCAAGATTGAACGCAAGGCTTTTGAGGTGGCATCCATTGCTCGTGTGCTGCCCCTGAAAGCCCTGAATCTCCCCGAGGTCATCAACGAACAGACCCGGGGAAAACGGGTGGTGCCCTTTCGTGAGAAGGTGGATAATGCTGAATTTGGACTTCTGATCCGCCAGTATGCACCAGGTCTCACGTTGATCCTGAACAAGGTTGTCCCGCTTCTGTCGCCCGCAGACCTCCATGCCTGGCTGGAACGTCATCAGTTCTCCTATGATCATCTGGTTCTTGTGGGTGGGGAATCCAGTAAAATGCAGTACCCCGGACCCTCTCCCCTGGAAGCCGCGTCCCTGGCGAAACCCTTCATGCGTCATCTCTACGGAATCACCATCTTTCACCGTCAGAACGAAGCAGAACGTCTTCTTCGCAAAACCCTGGCGGGAATGCAGGGATTTTTCTCTCAGATCGTCTATCATCTGGACCATGCCTGGCCGGTGGTGGAACGGTATCTGCAGCTGTGTACACGGGAAGGAATCCACCCTGCCAGAATCTACATCAGTCTTGCCCCCGTGAGCCGTCCCCGGGATGTGGCATTCCTGGAATGGCTGGGGGTCCTGCTGGATCCAGAAACGCGGGCGTGGCTTACCGAGGACCCGCGGGATGTGGAAAAACGAAGTCTTGACCGGGTGGAACAGCTTGCCGAAGCCATCGCACAGTCCGGGTTCCCTGTGGGAATCAACGTGGAACACGTGATGTACAATAACCTCCAGGTGGCGTCCTACGCCGTTCACCGAATCCTTCAGCGCATTTCCTGAACACTCACCCCGAAACAGTCCAATAAACGCCCCCCTCCCCGAGGGAGGGGGAGCCAGGAGGTGGGGATCATGGAAGATTTAAGCGTGAGGGGTCGGGATCAGTACGAGCTCCTTGCCCAGCTATCGGCAGGGGTTGCAACAGAAGAACGTGCCCAGCTGTCGGCAGGCGTCACCATCGTGGAGCGTGCCCAGCTATCCGTGGGCGTCGCCATCGAAGATCGTGCCCAGCTATCGGTAGGGTTCGCCATGGCGGTCCGGGCCCAGCTGTCGGTGGGCCTGGCAACTGAAGTGCGTGCCCAGCTATCCGTGGGCGTGGCGACGGCTGCCCTTGCCCAGCTGTCGGTGGGTTTCACCGTTGCCGCAGAAGGGGGGCTCACCGGGAACCAGGCCACTGTGGCCCACACCAGCACCACATACACGGGAGGGATCCACCCGTAGCGCTTGATCAATTCACGAACCCGCATAACCAACCTCCTTGTTGAGACCTGTTATGGAGGTATGGCAAATCGACTGCCAGCCGCACATCTGTCTGTAAATAAGGCAATCTCCTGAAAAATCCCTCCACGCAGCTGCACGCACCAGATTGTGACCCCCTTTTTGCATTGTGCAAACCTTGATGGCGCCCGCCGCTTTGCGTACAATCCTCTCATGCAGATCACAAGAAAATCCTTTCTCTCCCTTGAGAACCTCACCCTTCTGGCGCTGGGCACAGGGATCCTGGCCGGGTCAGGGATCCCGGCGATCATGCAATCCACTGCATGGGTCGGGCAGCTCTTCCTCCAGCTACTCAAAATGATTCTGATTCCGATCGTCTCGGTCTCTGTCTTTCTGGCCATGCTGGAAAGTAAATCCACAGAACGAGTGCGTAAACTGGGGTTGTGGACACTGGCTTACTACCTGACCACCACCGCCCTGGCCGTCCTTCTGGGGCTTTTCCTGGTCCAGGTGCTCCATCCTGGTGCAGGGCGCGCACCGCTCTCCTCTGCAGCGCCGGTTGATCTGAAAAAGCTGGAGCTCACCGATCTCCTTCTGGGCATGATCCCCTCAAATGTCTTTGAGAGCCTGGCCAGGGGACGCGTCCTGCCTGTTCTGGTTTTTTCTCTCCTGATGGGACTTGCGGTGCTATCCCTGCCTCCCGAACAGCGCACGCATCTGGAACGCCCTGCCCGCGCGTTGAACGACGCGCTCATGCACCTCACCCGCTGGGTCATCGCCCTTACCCCCCTGGGCGTCCTTTCCCTGGTGGGGACCCTGGTGGCGAGAGAAGGGCTGGAACCCTTCCGGGGACTGCTGACCTACGTCCTTACCGTTCTGCTGGGGCTGGGTCTCCACGCCGGGATCACCCTTCCCCTCCTCGCCCGTGTTGTGGGGCAGTACGCCCCCTACCGGTATTTTCTCCAGATCCGTGAAGCGCTGCTGCTCGCCTTTTCAACGGCCTCCAGTTCCGCCACCCTTCCAGTGAGCCTTCGGGTCGCCCAGGACAGGGGAGAAGTGCGGTCGGACGTGGCCGCCTTCGTTCTTCCGCTGGGTGCCACCATCAACATGGACGGAACCGCGCTCTATGAGGCGGTGG
>JALUJC010000074.1 GCA_027053375.1 Caldifarciminota bacterium | reverse complement strand
AGGCATTCCGGTGGGAATCCCGGGGTTTCCAGGGGCTCGGGGAGGGGTTTAGATCAGGTGTTCAAGGAGTTGCCTTCCCCGGGCAAGCCAGCGGTGCAGACGTTCCGGGTAGGTCTCGCGGGAAACAGGAACCACCACCACCCGCATTCCTCGTTCCGGTGGTTGCTGGAGTAGATCCTGAAACGCTGCACGGTCGCTGGCGGTATAAACTTCCGCGCCATATCCCCGGGCAAGCCCTGGAATGTCCGCCTGGTGAGGGGTGGCCAGCACTTCCCGGAGCGAGGGTTCTGCCTCCACAGGAAGCGTATGGAAAATCCCGCCCCCTCCGTTGTGCAGGACCACCACGGTCAGCGCAATCTCAGCCCGGGTTCCCCACAGGACGCCGTTGAGATCGTGAAGGAAAGCCAGGTCGCCGGTCAGCACCAGGCCGGGTTCCCCGCGCGTGGCCGCGATGCCGGAAGCAATAGAGAGGGTGCCGTCAATTCCGTTCAGTGCGCGGTGTGCCATCACGGGGCGGTCCAGGGGTTGTGCAAGCAGATAGCGTTCAAGTTCGCGGATGGGGAGGCTGCTTGCAACGTACAGGAAGCCGTACGCGGGGAGGACACGCTGCAAAAGGTACACCACGGATGCCTCGTCCAGATGCGGGTGCCCGGCCAGACATCCCCGCAGCGCCTGCTCAAAACGGCAACCCGTGTCCAGCCAGCGCCGCCACCAGGGGCTGTTGCGCGTTGCCATCGCTTCTGTGATCCTCGTCAGAAGGTCCGGGAGCGGACCCCACAGGTGGATATGGGACCTGTGGAGAAAATCCAGCCAGCGCCCGAAAGGATCCACCTGCACATGATACCCCGGGGCGTGCTCCAGAAATGTGTGGAATTCGCTGGCCGTGGGGAACCTTCCGATCTGAATCCACAGACGGGTTTGCTGGAGGGCTTTCCGGAGACGGGGGGTGTGCAGAAAGAACACATAACCGCTTAAAATGCCGTCTCTGCAGGATCCACGGGTTCGCAGACCCGAGGCAGGGTCTGCCAGAACCGGGTATCCCAGGATACGGGCAAGGGAGAGCACGGCTTCCTGGTCCCTGTCGCTCAGAGGATCGGCGCCCACCAGCACCAACCCTTCCTCCACTTCCTGCACCCGTTGCCGGACGTGCTGGATCTGGGAAGGATCCGGATAGAGGTGTCGCTGTACAGCGCGCGGGGGGCGGTAGGTGTCGGGCGGTGGGGTGAAGTCGGGATCGCGATGGGGTTCCAGGGGTTTGCGAAAGGGAAGGTTGATCTGCACGGGACCGGGGGGAATTCCCAGGGCCTGCTGCACGGCCTGCAGCACCAGGATCCTCAGATGACGGATTCGGCGGGAAAGCGGTTCCGGGGGACCGGCGTCCCAGAAGCCGCGAAGGTGTCGGTGAAGGGGGACCTGTCGGGTGGTCTGGGGTGCCCCAACCCCCTGATGTTCGGGCGGGCGATCTGCCGTGAGCAGAATCAGTGGGATCCCCGATTCATAGGCTTCCATCACCGCGGGTATGAGGTGTCCGATGGCGGATCCAGAAGTGGTGATCACTGCGGCCGGTGCACCGGATGCGCGCGCAAGTCCCAGGGCAAAAAAAGCAGCGGAGCGTTCATCCGGGTGGGTCCACAACTGCACGTCCTGGCGCTGAAGGATTGCTCCAATCAGCGGTGTGCTGCGCGATCCTCCTCCCGCCACAAAATGACGGACGCCCTGCCGAATCAGTTCGTCGGTCAGGACCCGGGTCCAGAAGTCCTGGAGGGAAGCAGGAGTCTGCCCATCACGTTGAGTTTCCATGTGGTTTCCTCCCAGAGTTCGTCAGGATCCATCCCCGGCACAATGCCGGCACCGGCGTACCACCGGACCCATCCTTTCCGGTAAACCCCGCAGCGGATGGCCACCAGCAGGAACACCTCATCCGGTGTGAACCATCCCACCAGTCCCCCGTATCCTCCACGATCAAAGTCCTCCGTTTCCTGAATCCAGTTCAGGGCTTCGTCCCGGGGGGATCCGGCAAGCGCGGGGGTGGGGAACAGGATTTCGGTCAGGGCAGGTACATGGTCACGGGAAAGGGGGGCCTGGATGCGTGTGTGCAGGTGCACCATGGTTCCCACCTGTTTCCATTGTTGGGGAGACACGGTGATCTTATGGCTGAAGGGTTGCAGATGATGAACAAGGTATGTGACCACCGCCCGGTGTTCCACCTGGAGTGCACGCGGGACGGGATACACAGGACGGGGAAGCGTGCCAGCCAGGGCGTCCAGATAGACCCACCCCTGTTTCCAGTGAAGGAAAGTTTCGGGGGTGATTCCGAACCAGGCCACTTCCGGGGAGAGAAGGATCCGAAAACGGTATCCCCATGCGGGATGTTCGCGCATTGCCTGAAGCGAGGGGGGCTGGCCGCGGATCTGACGGTATCGTGCCAGCACCACCTTTTCCGGTATACCACGTCCCAGTTGTTCAAGCGTTTTACGAATCCAGCGATTCCAGGTGGAACGATCGGGATGCTCGTGAATGTCATCGGGATCCGGAGGGATTGTAGAGGGCTGGAAAGGGGGGGATACCGGTGAGGGTTCGGTGGTGGCCGGAACCCACCACAGCGCCCGTGGAATGCCTTCCCAGAAGGGGTCTTTCCGGCGGTGAATGGGGAAAAAGCGGAACCCGACCCACGTCCGGCCGTCGTCAGGTGGAAGCACCACCTCCAGACGATCAAGGGCACCGTAGGCGTTCTGAACGGGATGCCCTTCAGGGTCCAGAATTTCAAAGGCCGGGAGATTCATGGTGGATACTCCCGAAGAAGCCTGCGGCGGATGTCCCGCCGTCGGAGTTTGCCGGTGGATGTGCGGGGAAGGGGCGGGTGCCACCAGAAAACCCGGCGGGGGAGTTTGTAGGCTGCCAGGTCCCGACGGAGCGCCTGGCGAATTTCCTCCAGGGGGCGGCGACGTCCCACGAGAACCGCCACCACTTCTTCTCCCCATTCGGGATGGGGAAGACCCACCACGCATGCCTCCTGGATATCCGGGAGTCTCAACAGGGCCTGCTCCACTTCCTCGGGGTGGACAAATTCTCCTCCTGTGCGAATGCGTTCTCCCCGGCGACCCACCACGAGACGACGGCCTTCCCTGTCCAGAATGCCCCGCTCGCCAGTATGCAGCAGATCGTTTCGTTCTTTCAGTGTTCCCTCCTCCCAGAGGCCCCAGGCCACCACAGGACCCTGCACCAGGATTTCACCGGGTGCATCCTGGGTGTGGAGGGGCTGAATCTGAATCCGGGCAAAGGGAAGGGGTACCCCCGCTGTGGTCAGGTCCGCTTTCCATTGATCAGGACGGGCGGCGGTGACCATGGCGGTGGTTTCGGTCATTCCGTAGCTGGTCAATACGGGGAAGGGGAGGGTACGTGCGGTTTCCACATCGGCCGGGGAAAGTGCCCCGCCCCCCACCACCACACCCCGGAGCGTGGAAGGGAGGGTCGTTCCATGAACCCAGCGGTGGAACAGGGTGGGCACCAGGGAAATCCAGTCACGGGGACCCAGGTGAGGCGCCCAGGCGTCCACGTAGGACGGTGCCATCACCACGGTCGCCCCTGTCCAGGCACACCGCAGCAGGATTTCAAACCCCCCCACGTGGTACAGGGGAAGAACCAGCCACCACCGATCTCCGGGTTGCACACCGAGGTGAAGTACGGAACCGAGGGACGCGAAGACGTGGTTGCCCACGCTGTGGACCACCCCTTTCGGTGAGCCTGTGGATCCACTGGTAAACACCACCGTCCAGGGACGTTCCAGAGGCCAGGAAGACGGAAGGACGCCGGGTGAGGGGTCCACATCCGGAAGTGTGATTCCCAGGGGATCCATCAGCGAAGAGAGGAGGGACGCCGGGAGCACACGCCGAATTTCCCGATCCGTCCATGGTTCGGGAATCGCCAGCCATACCACACCCATGAAAGAGGTCGCCCAGGCCAGGAACACCGTGTTGGGGTGGGATCGTACGCGAATCGGAAGCACCTGTCCGGCATGAACCCCGCGCGCCTTGAGAAGGTGGATGACCCGCCCCACCTCCTGCAGCAGCTCCCGGTAGGTCCAGGTCTGCCTTTCCCAGACCAGAGCGGGTTGTTCAGGAAAACGCGCCGTCGCCTGAAGAAGGGGATGTGGAATCCAGCGGGTCTGTTCCATCCTCCAAAGGATACACGGAGACTCCAGGAACTTCCACCATCAGGGGGAAGATCTTCCTTAACGCATTCTTGGGGTCCGGAACGCTCCACAATTGTAGGGAGTCGGGTTCTCGTGTATACTATGCATATTCACAAAGTGTGAGGTGTGTATGATCAGTGAAATCACCGCATATGTGGGAGGTAGTTTGCTCCTTTTCAGTCTGGTGGAGACCTGGCGTTACCAGGCCCATCTGCGTCGTCTTCACCGGATTCCCCTTCGTGTCCATGTGAACGGTTCCCGGGGGAAATCCTCGGTCACCCGTCTGGTGGGGGCTGTGCTGCAGGGACCCGAGCGGCGGGTGGTGATCAAAACCACAGGGACTGTTCCGAGAATTATTGATCCGGAAGGGCGGGAATATCCCATTTTCCGGCCGGGGCGCGCCAATATTCTTGAACAGCTGCGGGTGGTGAAACTGGCCCGCCGATGGCATGCGGATACGCTGGTGGTGGAATGCATGGCCATCACCCCGGAGCTGATCCGGGTCCTGGAGGACCGGATCATTCAGAGCACCGTGGGGATCATCACCAATGTGCGAGAGGATCATCTGGACACGATGGGACCCACCATGTACGATGTGGCGGTGCATCTCTCCTGGTCCCTGCCGCGGAACGGGATTGCGTTTACCGC
>JALUJC010000073.1 GCA_027053375.1 Caldifarciminota bacterium | reverse complement strand
TGTAGGTTGCTCCATTATCAGCTACGTTTTCGTCAAATCCCAGGCGTGGATGGAGCATTTCTTTGACCACCTTCGGATTCCTCCTCTTGCCAAACCCGTGCTGGGCGGATTGCTGACCGGCGTGGTGCTGCTGTTTTTCCCTGCGGCCGCCGCAACAAGTTACAGCTATGTACAGAACGCCCTCCTGGGGCAGCTTCCGCTCACCTTCGCCCTCCTGCTTCTGGTGACCAAAACCCTGGCGACCGGGTTTACCATCGGAAGTGGGGGTTCCGGCGGCCACTATGGACCCTCGGTGGTGGTGGGCGCCATGGTGGGAACCATTCTCGGACAGGTGTTTCATCAGCTCTGGCCCGTCATGGTTCCCAGTTCCATCCCCTTCACCCTTGCGGGCATCGTGGGGTTCTTTTCCGCGGCGGCCAATGTACCCATCGCCTCGGTGTTCATGGCCCTGGAACTGACGGGCAACTACAACCTGATCGTGCCCACGCTCTTTGTCTCCACACTGGCTTACCTGCTTTCCAGTCGCTGGACCCTGTATGAAACCCAGGTTTTTTCCCGGATTGATTCCCCGGCACACCTGTACGATCTATCCGTGGATATCCTGCAAAAAATCCGTGTCCGCGACATTCTGATCAGCCGTCCTTTCCTGATCCTCCGGGAGAACGAACCGGTGGAGGCAGCCCTTCACCGTGCCGCTGAACACAACCCGAACCAGCTGTGCTTCCCCGTCCAGGGAACCACCGATGCGGGGATCGTGGGCTATGTGTTTGAGCAGGATCTACGCGTGGCCCTGTGGGAAGGTGCCCTGACGGGAACGGGGTCCGTGCTCCTGGTGGAAGACGTGATGCGTACGCGGGTTCCCACCCTCCATCCCGAGATGGATCTGCACGAGGCGCTGAGACATTTCGTACTCTCCGGACTGGAGGAGCTCCCGGTGCTGAACAGGAGCGGCGAGGTGATCGGCCTGCTTCAGCGCAAGGATATTCTGACCGCCTACGACCGCTTCATTGAACGCGCCAGGGAGCACAAAAACTCCCGGGGGCTGTACTGACCGTCCACTCTCAGGGCAACACCGCGCGGATATCCGGATCCACGTCGTTTTCGTACGCCTGGAAGGCTTCCCGGAACGCCTGGCGAAGCCGGGCAGCGGTCTCCTCGTATCGCTGTCGATCCGGCCAGCTCTCTGCAGGACGCAGGACTCGGTCCGGGACATCCGGAACCCGGGTGGGAACCTGAAGCCCGAAGAAGGGATCCGTTTCATAGGGAACGCCCTCCAGCTGCCCTTCCAGCACCGCGTGCACCATCGCCCGGGTGTAGGGCAGGGGAATTCTCCGACCTTCTCCGTACGGTCCCTCAATCCATCCCGTGTTCACCAGCCAGACCTGGACACCGTGTTTGCGAATTCGTTCGCGCAAAAGCCGGGCATAGACGGTGGGCGAAAGCGCCATAAATGGCGCACCGAAGCAGGTGCTGAAGGTGGCCTGCGGCTCTTTCACGCCCCGCTCGGTGCCCGCCACGCGGGCCGTGTATCCCAGGAGGAAAAAGAGCACGGCCTGCGCCTCACTCAACCGGGCCAGAGGAGGAAGCACACCAAAGGCGTCGGCGGTGAGGAAAAAGATAACCCGTGGATGGCCTCCCCGGCCTTCCCGTGTGGCGTTGGGCAGATGAGAGATGGGGAAAGCCGCCCGGGTGTTTTCGGTCAGGGAGGCATCATCCAGGTCCAGGCGGCGTGTGACCGGATCAATGGCCACGTTTTCCAGAATGGTCCCGAACCGCCGTGTGGTCTCGTAGATCTCTGGTTCGTGCTCTGGAGAAATCCGGATCACCTTTGCATAACTCCCCCCTTCCAGATTAAAAATTCCCTCGTCGCTCCAGCCATGCTCATCATCCCCGATCAGGGTACGGGAGGAATCAATGGAAAGCGTGGTTTTCCCTGTGCCTGACAGCCCAAAAAACAGGGCCACATCGTCCGGCCCCTTTCCCCAGTTGGCCGAACAGTGCATGGACAGTACCCCCTGGCGGGGCAACAGAACATTCATCACCGTGAACATGGCCTTCTTGATCTCCCCCGCATAACTGGTCCCCCCGATCAGGACCTCCTTCCGGCTCAGGTTGACCACCACGAACACCTCCGATCGGGTGTGATCCAGTTCGGGAATCGCGCGAAAATGGGGGACGTGAATCAGGGTCCAGTCGGGCTGGAACGCCTCCAGCTTCTCAGGATCCAGTTCCCGGATGAACATGTTGCGGGCAAACAGTGCGTGCCAGGCAGACTCCGTGATCACCCGAAGGGAGACCCGGTAACGGGGATCCGCCCCCACATAGACCTCCTGAACAAAAACATCCCGTCCCTGGAGATAGGCCATCACCCTTGCCCGGATGGTCTCATAGGTCTCCACCTCCATGGGCTGGTTCACCTCACCCCACCAGATCAAACGATCGCTCACCTCATCCCGCACGATATACTTGTCACGCGGGGAACGTCCGGTATACTGTCCCGTACGAACCACCAGGGGCCCCAGATGCGCCATCAGCCCTTCTCTTCGCCGGACGGCCTCTTCATAGAGCGCCGGCGTGGGCAGATTCCAGTAGATCTGCCCCAGATTCAGCATACCCAGAGCCTCAAGATCCCTGCGTTTGTCTGGCATGGAACGCACCTCCTGCGGTTTGGCTTCATCAGAGTATAGCGATCCCACACCGGTCTGTCCAACACATGGCGGAAAGCACAGGATATGTAGTACGCACCAGCGTACCGTATCCCACGATGATGGGTCCAGCATGCAGGCCCCTGCGGAAATTCACGTATACACGTGCACTCCTCTCTTCTTCCCCCTTCCTGGAAGAAGGGATTGGCCAGTCATACGCGGAAATCTACGCTGCAACGGGTGCGGTACCCTGACTGAAAGAAAATCCTGCCCCCGCAGACTGCAAACCCCCTGCGTTCCTGTATATGTGGGCTATCTATCCTGCAGAACACGTATCCCTGTGCTTCTCCCCTCCCCCAGGAGGAAGGGGAGGGGGGCTGTGCGATTCAAAGAAATGCAGGTTTTCTGAGCGTTGAAGCACGTGAAAGGCTGCAGGATCCAGGCGCTTCTGTACGCATCTCTGCGACCCGGATTATTTCGCAGAGGGCAGGCCTCATGATTCAGGGAAATGCATGCCCATCAGGATTTACAGTGTATGAAACGCAATGAACACCAAGGGTTTCCGTCCCCGAACTCAGACCCTGTACATATCGGCGGGATGTGTGCGTACAATCCAGCGAAATACGGGATGATCAGGGGATGGGGCGAAGATCCTTCTGCGAAATCCGGTTCCTTCTCACAGCGCCCCGCAGAACAGGCTGGAACGTCCAGGCGCTTCTGTACGCATCTCCGCAACCCGGTCCGTATTGCTGGGATGATCTCGTACAATGCAGCGAAATGCAGGACGGTACCCGTATATTGTTCCGGAAACACTGCAAAATCCTGGGTCGTTCACCCCCACCCCAACCGGGGTCCCCATGGGGTGCTGGCCCTTCCCCGTTCAGGGAGGGTGCATTTCTGGATCATTGCTGGATATTTTTACGCACCCTCGTACCGGAGACCACGATGGGTTCCAGATCCTCATCTTCGGAAACCGAATCCACCTGAAGCAGTGCCTCCATACGGGGAGGTGTGGAAAGAAGCACCCAGATCATCCACATCGTCATGGCACGACCTCCTGCTGAGAGATGTATTGCCTCCAGTGCTTTACGAACCAGATGCCTTTGGAGGCGTACCGCCCTCCTTCACCATCAGGCTCAAAAAAAAGAACCAGCAGAATCCCTTGCCCCAACCCTGAGATTTCCACCCATTGCGGGTAATATTCCGTAAAGGGTCGAAAATCCCATGGACTCGGCCAGGGAATATCCAGCGTATACAGTATCCCCTCCACCCGATCCCACACCACCAGCCCACCCGGTGCAACCTTTGAAGGTCCATAGTATTTCTGCATCACCACAAAACGCCCCTCCCAGGGATCCACATCCGGCAAAACGTTCATGTCCACCGGATCCCCCTGCACAATCCACACCGAGTCCCCTTCCACCACATACCCCGTATAAATGGACCATCCCCCATACCGGGGCCCGCCTTCAAAAACAAGCACGGAATCCACCGCATCGGTTTGCCGATCTATCCGCCAGAGGGTCCCCCGACAGGAGGGCCTCCATTCGTTGCCACCGGTGGCTACAAAGATATACCGGCCGGATGCGGAAAACCGGGGATCGATGTAAGAAGGGCAACCCCAATCCAGCGTATCCAGGTTCCCGGTGATCAAGTCATAAAGGAAGAGTTTGTGATAGGGGTATTGGGTGGTGTCAGGTGGAGGAGGCACGTAGGGAACGCCGGTGGTGAACACGAGGAGGCTTTCGGTATCGGAGAACCACAGGTCATAGAAGTTCACGCAGTTATCGGGGAAGGAATCAATCAACGTATCAAAGCGGAGGATTTCGAAAGAATCCCCATCTGGCAAGGGTTTTGCCCATAAGGCATTTCCACACAGTTGTTCCGCTGCAAGAACTTCCCCCTTCACATAGTATAGCATATTTTCATCTTGACGCCACACTGGTACGATGTCTTGCGTCGTCTGGGGATATGGTGTACTGTCAGGACCAATAAGAAGAATAAGGTCTGGATTCAGGACATCGCTGTCTTTCTCACCTGTCCAGAAAGGAAGATATCGGCACGATGCAGCCAGCACCGAGAGAAAAACAACCCCAACCAGGCGCTTTCTCATGATGCGCTTCCAAGGTTTGATTGCAGGATGCAGCCCCTCTCCGATATTTTCAACCCACGACCTCCTTCAAAACACCACCACTTTCTGAACATACATCC
>JALUJC010000072.1 GCA_027053375.1 Caldifarciminota bacterium | reverse complement strand
CGCAGAAATCGATAAGCCAGATAGGGATCCCCACGGGCACGGATCAATCGTGTGAACGAAAAAATCTCCTCCAGCGGAGGAATGGGTGCCAGTTCACGGGCAAGCGCCAGCACACCCGGCACCACTTCATGCTCCCAGCGGTCCAGGACGTCAAAATCTCCTGCACTGAGAGGTGGAAACCGTACGATCCGATTCCACCATCTGGCCAACCCCATATGTTCATACATACGACGAAAGGGGGAAACCGTCAACCGGTCGAAAGGGATACGCACCCGTATCCCCGTCCTTTCGGGATTATGGTGCACAGGTCCACCCGACAAGGGACAGGTGCGGGCTGTGATTCACAGCGATGGAAAAGGCCCACACCCCGTCCCGTCGCGGAGGTATGATGCCGCAACGAGGCTTCCCTCACTGCGATTTCCTGCGATCCGAACCGGGAAACTTCGATGAAACACAATATTCTCCGCTTCGTCTTCGTTGTGCTGAATTGATGGACCGCTATGCAACCGCTATAATAGGCGGCATGAACAACACACTGAAAAACCTTGTCTATCTTCTCGGTCAGGCAGCCCTCCTGGGTTTGATCTGGGTTCTGGTCACCGTATTAAGCGGCGGACAGCACGGGGGGGCATGAGCCGGGACTATGCCCGCGGCCTGGTTCTCTCCGGCGGCGGTGCCCGGGGGGTTGCCCATTTTGGTGTTCTTGAAGTTCTGGAGAATGAGGGACTGCTGCCGGATCTGATTGTGGGAACCAGCATCGGTGCGCTGGTCGCTGCCCTGTATGGATTGACAGGGTCCGCATCCAGAGCACTGGATGAAATGCGGGATACCCTGGATCATCCTTCCTATATTGCGCTTCAGCGGAAAGGGGAGCGTCTGGCTTCCCGTGCCCCCAAACACAACGGTCCGGCCATTTTTGCACCCCTGGAATCCGCGCGGAAGATGTTGATGGTGGTGCCCCACTTTGCCCGGGAATCTCTGATGGAACTCTCGCTGATGGATGACCTGATCTCCACCATGATCGGGAACGCCACTTTTGACGATCTTGTGATTCCCATCGGGATCGTTTCTCTGGATGTTCGCTCCGGAAAATCCATTGTGTTCACCCGTGGAAGTCTGCGTACCGCTGTGCTCTCCTCTGTGGCTCTCCCCGGGATCTTTCCGCTGATTTCTGTGCGGAACTGGTTGCTAACCGACGGAGGACCCACCGCCAAGGTCCCCGTCCGGATCGCCCGGATGATGGGGGCACGCACCATACTTGCTGTGGATGTGTCCTACGAGTCCCCCCCGAAGGACGCCTATGACACGGCTTTTTCTGCGCTGGCGCGCGTGAGTGACGTGATCAGCCACCGGATTCGTTATGAAGATCTCGAACAGGCCGACGTGGTCATCCGCCCCGATCTTGGAGAAATCGCCTGGTTTGAGTTTGATGCCTGGGAATTCCTTCTCCGGGAAGGGCAGGAAGCCGCCCAGCAGCAGCTGGAAGAGATTCGGCAACTTTATCGTCCTTCACTCCTGGAACGACTGCGGAGAAAGTTCCGTCCCCGGCGGGTCTGTCCTGCCGTCCATACAGAGTTTGCCGAGGCGCCTCCTCTGTAGTGCGAAATGAATCCACATCACCACTGGATGCGTTTTGCCCTGGACCTTGCGGAACTGGGACGAGGGTTTACTTCCCCCAACCCGCTTGTGGGGGCTGTGGTGGTCCAGAAAGGTGAACGTGTGGTCGGCATCGGCTATCATAAGAGAAAAGGGGAGGCCCATGCCGAGGTACGCGCCCTCGACGATGCCCGGGGCCACACCCGGGACGCCACACTCTATGTCACACTGGAACCCCATAACTTTCACGGTACCACACCGCCGTGTACAAAGGCCATTGTGGAAGCCGGAATTTCGCGCGTGGTGGTGGCCACACTGGATCCCAATCCCCGGGTCCATGGAGCCGGGATCCAGGAACTCCGTAACGCCGGTCTGGACGTGGAAACGGGCATCCTTGAAGCCGAAGCACGGGAACAAAATCGGTATTACTTCACCTATGTGGAGCAACATCGCCCTTATGTGATCCTCAAACTTGCCCTGACCCTGGACGGACGCATGGCCCCCATGGACGGGCGCCGCCTGCAGATTACCGGAGAAGAAGCAAAGATGTGGGTTCATCGCCTTCGGGGAGAGGTGGATGCGATCCTGGTGGGGGCGGGCACGGTTCGATCGGATGATCCCCTGCTCACACCACGAGAAGTGTATCCCGCCCACATGCCTCTTCGGGTGATCGTGGGGGGTGATGCCTCCCTGGCCCGGGCGCGAATCATTCAGGAACCTCCTCAAACCCTGTGGTTCCCCCGGGAAATGCAGGGCATCCCCGAACTGCCCGAACATGTGCGCATTCGTCCTCTTCCTCGTGATGACAGCGAATGGGTGGACTGGGCGTCACTGTTAAACCATCTTGCCCGGCACGAACAGGTTCAGTCTCTTCTGGTGGAAGGTGGACACAAGCTTGCCGTTTCCCTGCTTCAATCGGGGTGGGTGGATGAACTCATCCTGTTGTATGCACCCTGGACGATGGGGGAAGGACGTCCAGGACTTCCCGAAGCCCTGGACCTTTCGGAATCCTGGGTGCGAATCGATACAGCACCCGTGGGACGGGACTGGCTGGTCCGGTTCCGGAAGAAAACCAAGGAGGTTGGTGGATGACCAGCAGACAGCGATGGGGCACCCGTGTGGGCTTGATCCTGGCAATGGCCGGGAACGCTGTAGGTCTGGGGAACTTTCTCCGGTTCCCTGTGCAGGCTGCCAGCAACGGTGGGGGTGCATTTATGATCCCCTATTTCATCTCCTTTCTCCTTCTTGGAATCCCTCTGATGTGGGTGGAGTGGACCATCGGGCGTTATGGGGGGACCCGTGGTCACGGAAGCACCCCCGGCATGTTTCAAGCTTTGTGGGAACATCCTGTGGCCAAATATCTTGGCGTGATCGGTGTGGTGGGACCGCTGTTGATCGTGGTGTATTACACCTATGTGGAATCCTGGACGCTTGCCTTCAGTCTGTTCGCCCTGGCGGGTAAATTCCCCCAGCCCCCAGAAGGAGCCGGGGTTGCCAGCGTCCTTGCGCCTTATAAAAAGCTCTTTGCAGACTTTATCGGTGCAGGAGGAAGCACCTGGATGCGTCCCTCGCTCTGGGCTTACCTCTTCTTCCTGATCACCCTTGGGTTGAACGTATGGGTCCTGTCCCGGGGGATTTCGCGGGGGATTGAGGCCCTCGCGAAGGTGGCCATGCCCACCCTTTTCCTGTTCGCTGTATTGCTGGCCATCCGGGTGCTCACCCTGGGTCATCCCGTATCTCCGGCCTACGGCCCCTGGGAAGCCATGAACTTCCTGTGGAAACCCCAGCTGGAGAAACTTGGAGACTGGAAAATCTGGCTGGCTGCTGCCGGACAGATCTTCTTCACCCTTTCCGTGGGCATGGGTGCCATTCATACCTATGCCAGCTATCTCAAAGAGAAAGATGACATCGCCCTCTCCGGGCTTGCCACCGCTGCCACCAACGAATTCGCCGAAGTGGTCCTGGGGGCTTCCATCGCCATCCCCGCCGCGGTGGCTTTCTTCGGACTCA
Organism: Caldifarciminota bacterium; assembly: GCA_027053375.1. Taxonomy (GTDB): domain Bacteria; phylum Hydrothermota; class Hydrothermia; order S141-80; family S141-80; genus JALUJC01. Next base: position 1,277 of record JALUJC010000072.1, on the reverse strand, counting down.
CGGCCGCACAGGAAATCGCGCGTAGTGGGGCATTCTCCCTTGGTTTCTTCTCCATGCCTGCTGCGCTGACCATGATGCCGCTCGGAAGGCTGTTCGGGTTTCTCTGGTTCGGGCTTCTGTTTTTTGCAGGCATCACCTCCAGTGTGGCCCTTTCTCAACCGGCCGTTGCCTTTCTGGAAGACGAACTGAAATGGACCCGGAAACGCTCTGCTTATACTGTGGGCGCTTTTATTTTTCTTTCCGCCCACCTTCCCATCTTCCTGAGCGGTGCCCTGGATGAACTGGACTTCTGGCTCGGAACCTTTGGGATCGTGCTGTTCGCGCTTGTGGAGACGGTGATCTTCATCTGGATCTTCGGTGCCGACCGCGCGTTTCAGGAAATGCTGAAAGGGGCAGACATCCAGATCCCCCGCTTTTTCTACTATGTCCTGAAATACGTGACCCCCGTCATGCTGATGGCCATTATGCTGGGCTGGTTCGCCACAGGCTGGCTGGACACCATCCGGAAAGCCAACACCGTGATCTGGATAACCCGGGGCTATATCCTGCTGGTGATTGTGCTGGGTCTGTTCATGATCCGTCGTGCCTTTGCTAAAAAGGAGGCTTCCTGATGGAAGCGGGTGCTCTGGCATTTATGCTCATTTCCTGGGGCATTGTGCTTTCCCTGGTGATCTTTACCTTTTCCAGAATTCTATCCGGGAACGGGGATTAATTCTGCATGCACCTCCCCCCCGAACTGGCCGTCGTGTTCACGGCGGCATTGCCCGTATCCGAGCTGCGCGGCGCGATCCCCCTCGCCATCTGGGGCTACCAGATGCCCTGGTGGAAGGCGTATGTTCTGGGCGTCACAGGGAACCTGCTTCCCCTACCCCTTCTCCTGTGGGGTCTGGACGCGTTTTTCCGGTGGCTCTCCCACATTCCGCCGGGAAGACGGCTTGCCAGCTGGCTGCTTGCGCGCGCCCATCGCAGGAGCAAAACAGTTGAGCTGTATGGTCCCCTCGCACTGATGACCTTTGTGGCCATTCCGCTCCCGGTCACCGGTATGTGGACAGGCGCTCTGGTGGCCTATGTGCTGGGGTTTCGGAAGCGTGAGGCGGCCCCGCCTCTGATTCTGGGGGTGCTCTTCGCAGGGGGCATCGTGCTTGGAATGAGTCTGCTGGGTTTTTTTGGGGGGATCCTTGCGGGTTCCCTCCTTCTCCTCTATAGTATAGGAAACCGGCTGTTTTGCACCCAACAACCAGGGAGGTGACCATGAAACGGATCCTCATCCTCACGCT
>JALUJC010000071.1 GCA_027053375.1 Caldifarciminota bacterium | reverse complement strand
CCATGATGGTGGGTGGGCATCTCGTTCGTGGACACCACGGCATGGCCGGAGAGTGGGGGCATGTGGTCCTTGTTCCCGAAGGTGCGCACTGTGGTTGTGGCCGGAGAGGTTGTGTGGAGGCATATCTGGGAAGGGATGGGTTTCTCCGGCGGGTTGCACCCTGGTTCCATCACGCCGTGCTCCCTGCGGGTGACGGGCAGCTTACCTTTGAACAACTCACACGGTGGGCTGACCAGAAGGACCCCGAAGCCCTCCGTGCCTTTGAAGAATACGGGATCTTCCTGGGAAGGGCACTGGTTCAGGTGGTGCACATCATGGACCCGGAGCTCATTCTGATCGGAGGAGGGCTTGCACATGCCGCCTCCCATTTTCTCCCTTCTGCCCGGACCTATGTTAGAGAGCACGCGCTGGGCATGGATCGTCGGAACCTGCGCATTGAACCCACCACGCTGTTTGAAGATGGGGGCATCCTGGGTGCGGTGGCCCTCTTTCACATGGAGGCATAAGCGTGCGGGTGTTGTGGGTGGATGATGAAATTCAGGGATTTCGATCCCATATTCTCTATCTTCAGGATCGCGGGATTGAGGTGCTGACCGCCAGTCATCCGGAGGAAGCCCTTGCACTCCTGCGGGAACATCCCGTGGACATGGTGTTGCTGGATTACCGCATGCCCGGGCTCACGGGAGAAGAACTGCTGGACAGGATCCGGGAGGAGTTCCCGGGACTGAAGGTGGCCTTCCTGACCATGGTGGAAGATCCGGATGTGATGGAATACGTCACCAGGCAACACATTGTGGGGTATCTTGTCAAGCCCATCCGTCCTTCGCAGATCCTGGCGTTGCTGAAGCAGGCCCTTCCCTCAGAGGATCCGCATCCCCGGAGGATCCGCACCTACACAGACCGGCTGGCTGCGGCCCCACCGACACCCCGGGGATGGATGGAACGTGCCATGATCCTGGCACGCTGGCACCAGGAACACCCCGAAGATGATACCTATACCCTGGAGCGGAGAAGTCAGAATGCGGCGTTCGCACATGAGGTCCGGCGAAACTACCCTCAGTGGCTTCAGGAAGAGGATCTTCTCTGGATTCACCGTGTGTTTGCCCGTCAGGTGGTTCCGGAAATACAGGCCGGTCGACGTGTGGCCTGGCTTGTGCTGGATGGGTTCCGCCTGGATCAGTTTCTGGACCTTCTTACGCATCTGGAGGGGGGCTACCATGTGGATGTGGTTCCCTCCCTGTCCCTGCTTCCCACCTCCACGCTCATTGCGCGCAACGCGCTGTTCGCTGGGCTTCTCCCCATCGAGATCCATCGGCGCTTCCCCGGTGCACTGGAGGACAATCAGCAGGAACCTGCCCTTCTGGAAGACCACCTCCAGCGGCTGGGTCTGGATGTGGCGTTCCGGTATCGAAAGTGGACGGATCCCACAGGATTTGAGGAGGTGCGATGGTCCGCACCCCTGGAGGTGGTGGTGGTGAGTTTCTTTGACTGGCTTTCCCATATCTGGAGCCGGCATCCCTATTTCCGTGGGCTGGATTTTCAGCGTTTCGTTCGGTTTTTGATGGAAGAGACCCGGTTAAAGCAGGCCATTCAGCATGCGCTAAAATCGGGATACACGGTCTTTCTGTCCTCGGATCATGGGTGGGTGGAGGCGTCCCAGGCGGTGGTGATTCGTGCCGGTCAGGATGTTCGCGGTGGATTGCGCTTCAAGTGGGGAGATAGCCTTCGGGTTCTCCGGGGGAAAGCCATTGAAATCCGTGATCTGGAAGAATGGGGGCTTCCCCGCCACTGGGGTGGACGTTTGTTGCTGGCGCAGGAGGACGGGTATTTTGTGTACGAGACGGATCCTTCGCGGTTTCGGCAGTTTTATGCAGGGTGGATGTTTCATGGGGGGGTGTCCCTTCAGGAGATGGTGATACCGGTCGTGAGAATTCGGGCGCTGGAGCCGGAGAAAAACCTGGCCTGAACAAGGAGACGATCATGACGGATCGATGGGCGATTGTGGTGCATGGGGGTGCTGGACGCCTGCGACGAACCGATCCTGAGCGCGTGCGGGCGGGTGTGCGGAAGGCGATGGAGACCGGGAAGTCCATTCTGGTTCAGGGGGGGCATGCACTGGATGCGTGTGAGGCGGCGGTGCAGGTGCTGGAAGATCTCCCTCTTTTCAATGCGGGCACGGGATCAGTGCTCACGCTGGATGGCCGCTGTGAAATGGATGCCTCCATCATGCGCGGATCCACCCTGGAAATGGGTGCCGTGGCGGCGGTTCGGGATCTGCGCCACCCCATTTCCCTGGCGCGTGCAGTGATGGAGCAGTCGGATCATGTTCTGCTGAGCGGAGAGGGTGCCATGCAGTTTGCCCGGATGCTGGGTTTCGCTTCCTATGATCCTGTGACCGAAGAACGCCGGCGTCAGTGGGAGAAGTTGAGAGAGAAACTGCGACAGGGGGCGTATCCCCGATGGGCGAAAAAGTTGAAACAGTTGCTGAAAGAGCACCCCGAGCTCTTTCACGGGACGGTGGGGTGCGTGGCGCTGGATCGTCATGGAGAAATTGTGGCCGGGACCTCCACCGGGGGCATTTTTCTGAAGCTGTTCGGTCGGATTGGGGACACACCCATCCCCGGTGCGGGGACCTATGCCACACCGGTGGGAGGTGCGTCAGCCACCGGGATCGGAGAAGGGATCATGCGGGTGCTTCTGGCCTATCGGGTGGTGGAAGCCATGGATCGGGGAGCCACCGCACAGGAGGCTGCCCACCAGGCTGTGCGCACCCTGCGGGATCTTGTAGGTCTGGAAGCCGGGGTGATTGCGGTGGATCGGCAGGGAAGGGTCGGGTTTGAGCATTTCAGTGAATCCATGCCTGTTGCCTATGCTACGTATGAACATCCTGAGGGAGAAGCACGACTTGCCAGTGAGACACGGTTGCTCCCGGAAGAGGCGGATCCGTCCCTGATGTAAGGAGTGGTTTTTTGCCTGTGTGAAGCGACTTTCCGTGTTTGACATGACCGTTTTTCTCCTGTACGCTTGAATGCTGAAGGTCAACAAGGAGACGACCGCATGCACAGGATTAAACTGTTTATTCCCGGTCCGACGGAGGTCCGGGAAGATGTTCTGGAAGCCCTTTCACACCCGGTGATCGGCCATCGAACCCGGGATTTTTCTGATCTGGTGGACCGGGTGATCACCAAACTCCGTGACCTTTTACAAACCTCCTATCGTATCCAGGTGGTGACCGCCTCGGGGTCGGGGTTGATGGAGGCCGCCATCCGGAATTTTGTGGAACGCAAGGTGCTGGCTACCGTGATCGGAGCCTTTGGGGAAAGGTGGTACAGGATCGCAAAAGCCAACGGGAAAGAGGTGGACCGTCTGGAGGTCCCCTGGGGTCAGGCCATCACCCCGGATCTCCTGGAGGATGCCCTGAAAAAGGATCACTACGAGGCTGTCCTGATTACCCACAACGAGACATCCACCGGGGTGATGAACCCGCTCAAAGAGCTGGCGGAAGTGGTTCATGCCATTTCCCCGGATACCCTGATCCTGGTGGATGCGGTGAGTTCCATGATGGGGGCTCCCATTGACTTTGAGGGCTGGGGACTGGATTATGTGCTTGCCGGGGTGCAGAAGGCCTTCGCCCTCCCGCCAGGTCTTGCGGTGGGGGTGATCAGCGATCGTGCATTTGAAAAGGCACGAACGGTTGCCCATCGGGGCTATTATTTTGACCTGGTGGAAATTCAAAAGTACCTGGACGAGCGCAGTCAAACCCCCACCACACCCGCTGTGAATCTGTATTATGCCCTGGATCGTCAGCTGGATCGGATGCTGGAGGAGGGACTGGAAGCCCGGTGGGCACGGCATCATGCCATGGCGGAACTGGTGCAAAAGTGGGGCACCACCTATTTTGATCTCTTCGCTGAACGGGACCATCGTTCCTGGACGGTGACCACCATTTCAAATACGCGGGAGATTTCGGTGGCCTGGTTGATCGAGGAATTGAAGAAACGCGGGTTCTTGATTTCCAATGGCTATGGGCAGCTCAAGGAAAAAACCTTCCGGATTGGGCACATGGGGGATCTCACACCCGAGGATGTGCAGGAACTTCTGATCAACATTGAGGCGATCCTGGGGTTGAACGGATGAAAGTGCTGGTGACGGATGTGCTCCACCCGGAGGGACTGGCGTTTTTGCAGTCCCGGGGGGTGACCGTACTGGATCGGTCAGGGGACGACCCCTCCGTGTGGATGGAGGACCTCCCGAACGTGGAGGGATGGATTGTCCGTGGAGGAACCCGGATCCGCAGGGAACATCTGGAACGTGCCCGGCGGTTAAAGGCCATTGTGCGTGCAGGTATTGGTCTGGACAACATCGACCTTGAAGCGGCAAGCCAGCATGGCGTTCTGGTGATGAACACGCCAGAGGCCACGGCCGTTTCGGTGGCGGAGCATGCCCTTGCACTGATGCTTGCCGTTGCCCGCCGGGTGGTGGAGGGGACGGAGGGGCTGCGCAAAGGTCTCTGGAATAAAAAACAGCTGCTTGGACTGGAGCTGGCAGGGAAGCGGCTCGGGATCCTTGGCTACGGACGCATCGGGGCCACTCTGGCCAAACGCGCTCTGGCCATGGATATGGACGTGGTGGGGTACCGGAGAACGCCCCAGCATCTTCCCTATGGCCAGTGGGTGAGTCTGGAGGAATTGCTCACCACCAGTGATGTAATCAGCATCCATCTTCCCGGTGGGGAGGAGACCCGGCATTTTGTGAATGCCGAACGAATACGGAAAATGAAGCCGGGCGTGATGCTGATCAACACAGCACGGGGGACCGTGCTGGACACGGAAGCCCTCCTGGAAGCCCTGGAGGAAGGGCAGGTTTCCGGGGCGGGGCTGGATGTGTTTGAACCGGAGCCTCCTCCGTCGGATCATCCCCTCCTCCAGCATCCCCGGGTGGTGCTTACCCCGCATATTGCTGCGCAGACCACAGAGGCGCAGCGTCGAGCCGCGCTTCAGGCTGCAGAAAAACTTCTTCAGGCGCTTGAGGACACGGGCGATGTCCTCGGTTGATCCCCTCTCTTCTGTCTGGATTCCGCGCCGTGGGTGGGAAAGGCTGTCGAGGTGGGTGGTGCGGATGGAGCAGTTTTATGATATCCTTCGTATGCCCTCCTCGGAAGTATGGTCCATCTTCGTGGAAGAGGGGAAGAAGGCATTGGATCGCTGGGCAGATAAGGGGAAATTCTGGCATTTTCAGGGACCGGGTCTTGCCATCCTGCGGCAGCGTTTTGTGGAAGGAGGGCGGACCCACGAACGCTGGGGTGTGTGGTGCCTGTACCGGTTTGGGAAACAGGATACCCAGCTCTATGAGCATGAGCATACCTTTCCTGAGGGGGTTGCAGAGTACAAACAGACCTACCGGCGTCTGGGTGTCTTTCCCGATCCGGTGCATCTGATTTCTTCCACCTCCTTTGAGCGGTGGCAACCCTTACTGGAGGAACAGATCCGGCAAGCGCCCCTGCTGGAGTTCCAGGATTCCTATGGGGACGTGTTGACCCTGTGGTGGGAGGAGAATCCGGACAGGGTGGCGGCATGGCTCGCCCTCCTGCGTCATCCCTTTGTGATTGCGGATGGGCATCACCGGATGGCTGCGGCACGTGCGCTTGCCCGTCAGGGCGTGCTGTATGCCCGACCGGTGGTAGTGACAGCCCTGGATGATCCGGGACTGGTGATCCGCCCCTTTCATCGGGTTTTCCAGGGAGGACCCGTGAGGCCGATCCCTTCACGTCTGAACGACCTGTTCCGCTGGGAACCCGTGGAAGGGAGTCATCCTGAAACACCTCCGGAACGGGGCGCTCTGCTCTGGATCACCCGGAACGCGGTTTATCGTGTGGTCCCCGTGGAAGAGGAACGGCTTGCGGCGTGGTGGCGTGACCGTGTCCCCCCCTCCTATACACGTCTGGAGACCGCCTGGCTTCATGAAGTGATCCTGCCGGTCTATCAGGAAGAAGGGCGACCGCTGGAGGTCATACAGTATGCAGTAAACGTGGGGGATGCTCTTCGGGCGGTAAAAGAGCGGGGGGCTTCCCTGACAGTTTTGCTCCCACCTCCAACACCTGCCCGGGTGTTTGAGATTGCCCGTGCAGGACGGATTCTCCCACAGAAATCCACCGCCTTTTATCCCAAGTTGCTGGCGGGTCTGGTTTCCGTGCCCCTCCAGCGTCGCTGGAGCACGGATCAGGCGGTGACGGTGCGCTGAGAAAAGATTTCCTGAAAAGATTCCAGGGTGGGGAGAAGGAGATCCGGCTGGAAACGGGACAGGGTGTCCATGGAATAGCGCCCGGATGCCACCGCGGCCACCCGATAGCCGGCGCGGCGTGCAGCCCAGATATCTCTTGGTGTGTCCCCCACAATCCACACTTCATCGGGCTCTTTTTCAGGGGAGAGCTTTCGTACGGCAGCCCACAGCAACTGGACACGATCCTCGCTGTCGGAACCGAACCCACCTCCCTGGAAGTATTTCCAGAGGTCTGCAGGCTCCAGTTTGATGCGTGCCCCTTCCTCCAGATTGCCTGTGGCCAGTCCCAGAACCACATCTTCCAGGGAACGGAGCCACACCAGGGTTTCCCGAACACCCGGAAGAAGCCGGTAGGTCCCCATTTCCACTGAACGTTTCACTTCTTCTGGCAGATGGTAAAGATAGCGTTCCCCGAGTTCCGGGAGGATACGTTCCACGTCCTCGTTCCCGACAAGCCGGAGATAGAGTTCTCGAAGGATCTGAAGGTCCGTTTTTCCATCAGGCTGGACATGTCTGGAGGCATCCCGAATGCCGAAGCGTTCCTGGAACACACGGTCCATGGAGCGACTCCCTGCCCCCCCCGTGTGCACCAGGGTTCCGTCCAGGTCAAAAAGCACGAGGATCATATATTCTCCTGTGGATGATAGGTGAGGTTCTCTCCGGTTCCCGGATCAAAGAGATGGATGCGGGAAAGGGTGAAGGTGACCCCCACCTGGGCGCCGTCCGGGGGACTCTGTTCGGGACGGGCACGGGCCACAAAGGTTTCTCCACGCTCCGTGCGTGCATAAATCAGCACTTCATTCCCCAGGGTTTCATGGAATTCCACCACGGCCACCAGGTCCGCACCCTCCGGGGAAACAAAAGAAATGTCTTCAGGGCGCACACCCAGGACTGCGTCGCCCATACGCCCGCGCGTCTGAACCAGGTTGCGTTTTTCCTTGGGAAGCTGGAGGATGTAGCCCCCCCCGCGAAACACCAGATGGCCCTTTTCCTCAGCGATCTCTCCCTGGAAGAAATTCATGGGAGGAGACCCGATGAAACCCGCCACGAAAAGGTTTCGGGGCTGGTGGTAAAGCTCAAGGGGGGCAGCAATCTGCTGAATCCGACCCTGGTTCATCAGAATGATCATCTGGCCCAGGGTCATGGCTTCCACCTGGTCATGGGTCACATAGACGGAAGTGGCCTGGAGTTGACGGTGTAGCCGGGCAAGTTCGGCGCGCATACGTACACGCATTTTTGCATCCAGGTTGGAAAGGGGTTCATCGAAAAGGAACACTCGGGGATGACGCACGATGGCGCGCCCCAGGGCAACCCGTTGCCGCTGTCCGCCTGAGAGTTCCCGGGGCTTGCGCTGGAGGAGTTCTTCAATCCCCAGGATGCGCGCTGCGTCCAGCACCCGGCGGTGGATTTCCTCTCTGGGGATTTTCCGCATTCGCAGGCCGAAGGCCATGTTGTCGTAAACGGACATATGGGGATAGAGGGCGTAGTTCTGGAACACCATGGCCACGTCCCGATCTTTGGGGGGCAGATGGGTGACCCGATCCCCACCAATAAAGACCTCCCCCGTGGTGGGGGTTTCCAGACCCGCAATGATGCGGAGCGTGGTGGTTTTCCCACACCCGGATGGACCCAGAATCACGGCAAACGTTCCATCCGGTATGGTGAAAGTGATGTCTTCCACTCCCACATTCCCGCGGTCAAAGATTTTGGTAATCTGTTCCAGTCGGACTTCAGCCATGATTCTCCCCCCATAGTAGACGCAGGATCAGTTCCAGGGTGGACTTGAGTTCGTGCCGGGGCACCACCAGGTCCACCAGCCCGTGTTCCAGGAGAAACTCTGCGCGCTGGAAACCTGGAGGCAGTTTCTGGCGAATGGTTTGCTGAATGACCCGGGGACCGGCGAAGCCCAGCAACGCCCCTGGTTCAGCGATTAAAAGATCGCCCAGCGCCGCAAAGGAAGCCATCACCCCGCCCATGGTGGGATCGGTCAGCAGATTGATATACAGAATACCGGCATCCTGAAGTTCGTTTACGGCCACGGTGGTTTTGGCCATCTGCATCAGGGCCAGAATCCCTTCCTGCATGCGCGCGCCTCCCCCGGAAGAAGTCAGCGCCAGAAAGGGCGTTCTGCGCTCAATGGCCAGGTGGGCACCCCGAACAAAAAGTTCTCCCACCACAGCCCCCATGGAGCCTGCCAGAACACGGAAATCGGTTGCAAAGAGCACCACCGGGATGCCACCGATCTTCCCGGTGTACACCAGGGCGGCATCCGGCTGGCCCGTGCGTTTGCGTGCACGTTCAAGTTTCTCCTGATACTGGGGAAAAGAGAGAGGATCCTCGGCATAGAGATCCATCCCCAGGATCTCTTCCGGAATCCCGCCATCAAAGAGAAACTGAATGTAGACGTCCGGCGGAATCCGGAAATGCAGGCCGCACTGGGGACAGACCCAGAGGTGCTCCTCAAGCTGGAGCCTGTAAATCAGCTCCTTGCAACCGGGGCACTTGATCCACAGACCTTCCGGAATGTCGGGCTGGGCAGTGGGCCGGGGCTTTCGCGGTCTCCGAAAGATCACGCGGTCATCCTCCCGAGATCACCCGGATCACTTCCACCTCGTCCTCATGGGTGACCCAGTCTTTTTCAGTGATCACCTCTCCATTCCGGATCAGGATCACCTCTTCCCGCCGAAGATCCAGCCGCTGGAGCAGTGTACCCCCTCGCATTCGGGGTTCCGGGAATTCCCGTTTCACTTCTCCGTCCGGAAGTTTCAGTTTCCAGGTGTATGTGGTGGTTTCCATCAATGGGGGATTGTACGCTCCCTGAGGGGAAGCATCAAGCACCCTGCTTCCAGGTCCAGCGTGTTCCTTCCGGTGTGTCTTCCAGGGCGATGCCGCGTTTCCCCAGCTCGTCCCGGATGTGATCGGCCAGTTCAAATGCGCGGACTTTTCGCAGTTCTCCCCTCACGTGGATGAGCAGTTCCAGCAGTTCCTCGCTCAATCGGGAAAGCCCGGTGTCCTGCGGAAGGGTGATGCCCAGGGTCTGCATCATGGTCTGGAGGGTCAGGGCCTCCCGTGCCAGCGATGCGCCCTCCTGGCGTCGAGAATAGCTCTCGTTCAGCAGGGCAAACATGGTCCCCACAGCCTGTGGGGTGTTCAGATCGTCACGAAGGGCCTCTTCAAAACGCTCCATCCAGTCAGGTAGGAGGGTGACATGGTGTCCCTCAAAATCCGGAATGGCCTGCAGGAAACGAACCAGGCGGCCATAGGCACGTGTGGCCCCTTCCAGTCCTTCCCGGGTATAGTCCATGGGGGTGCGGTAGTGATGCTGCAGCAGATAGAGCCGGACGGCCGGTGCAGGGTACTGCTCCAGAACATCCAGCGCCCGGAAAAACAACCCCGTGGATTTGGACATCTTTTCCCCTTTGAGCTGCATCATCTCCACGTGAAACCAGGCCTGTGCAAAGGGGTGTTCGTGGGCGGCTTCGCTCTGTGCGATTTCGTTTTCGTGATGGGGAAAGATCAGGTCGGTGCCACCGGCGTGGATTTCAAAGGGCTGTCCCAGATAGTGGGTGGACATGGCGGAACATTCAATGTGCCAGCCGGGGCGCCCTTCTCCGAAGGGGGCATACCAGTAGGGTTCTCCCTCCTTTCGTGCTTTCCAGAGGGCAAAGTCCAGCGGGTTTCGTTTGTGAGGAGAGGGTTCCACCCGGGCGCCTGCCACCAGATCGTCCAGTTTTTTCCCGGAGAGTTTGCCATACGATGGGAATTTGTCCACCGAAAAGAACACCCCGTCCGGCGTGGAATAGGCGATCCCAAGGTCCAGAAGTCTGCGGGTCAGCGCAAGGATTTCTTCGATATGAAGTGCAGCGCGGGGTTCGGCATAGGGTGGAAGAAAGTTCATGCGTGCGCGGACCTGGTGGTATTCCTGGATATACCGGTCGGCAATCTGGCGCCAGTCCAGCTGTTCGTCCCGGGCGCGCTGGATGATCTTGTCGTCAATGTCCGTGAAGTTCTGGACATACAGGACTTCGTACCCGAGAAATTCCAGGGCACGGCGAAGCATGTCTCCCATCAGGAAAGTGCGCACATGCCCCATATGCGGTGAATCCTGAACGGTCATGCCGCACATGTAGATGCGCACCCGGGGGGTGTGGATTTCCGTATAGTCCCGTGTCAGGGTATTGTAGAGCCGAAAAGGTTTCATCCCATGCGCCGAAACAGTTGATCCAGGAAGTTCCAGATCGTGAAGGGGAAGACCCCAAAATAAACCACCAGAAGCGCCATTACCTGAACCACGGAGGTGGTCCAGGGCATCTCTTCCGCACGGCGTGTGGCGGCGTGGTCGCCTTCCATCATGAACATGGCCACCACCGGCTGAAGATAGTAGTATGCGGAGATCACAGCGTTCAGAAATGCCAGCACGGTCAGGGTGATGTACCCCTGTTTGATCAATCCGTAGAAAAGAAAGGCTTTGGTGGCGAATCCCACCGTTCCCGGAATGCCCGCCAGGGAGATCAGGAAAAGCGTCAAACTCCAGGCGAGAAGGGGACGTCGCTGTGCCAGGCCGGTCAGGTCCCGGGTGGTGGGCCGGATGGCATCCACATACTGGAGGACCGCAAAGGCACCCAGGGTCATCACCGCGTATCCGGTGAGATAGAAGGCAAGGGCTTTCAGGGCAAGCACATCCCGGATCAGGAGTGCCGTGAGAAGATACCCCACATGGGCAATGGTGGAATAGGCCAGCATCCGCTTCAATTCTTTCTGGCGCAGCGCCACCCAGTTGCCAAAGAACATGGTGAGTACCGCAACCCAGACCAGCACACCTGCCCAGTGAGGCCCGCTGCGGTCATACAGCAGATACCAGACCCGGAGAAGGGCCAGGAATCCTGCGGCTTTGGGCGCTGCGTTCAGCAGAGCCACCACCGGGGTGGGGGCACCGGAGTAGACATCGGGCGTCCAGAACTGGAAGGGAAAAGCGGCAACCTTGAACAGCAACCCGACCCCCAGGAACAAAAGCCCCAGCAGGGTCAGGCTGTCGGTGCCCAGCCCGCTTCGGAACAGTTCGGTCATTACAGTCGTTCCAGTGGTCATGTAAATGAGTGCAATCCCGAAAGCAAAGAAAGCGGCGCTGACCGCACCCATCAGGAAGTACTTCAGTGCCCCTTCCAGGGAAGCCTCGCGATCGCGGGTGTATCCCACCAGGAAGTAGAAGGAAAAGGACAGCAACTCCAGGGCGAAGAAGAGCGTGATCAGTTCCTGGGCTTTTCCCAGCAGCATCATCCCGATCAGGGCGGAGAGATACAGAAATTCGAACTCCCGGGGTCGATCAGGAAGCGCATCCCACACCAGGAACAACCCAACCAGACCGGTAAGGAGGAAAAGCAGGTCAAAGAAGCGCTCAAAAGGTCCTACCTTGAGGGTGCTGGCGGCCAGTCCTGTTCCGCTGTAGAAAACCAGCAGCAGGGTCAAAAGGGCGGCAAGGATCCAGAGCGGGGTGAGGGCGCGGGTGGTTTTTCGCGAGGCAAAAGCGCCCATCAGGACGGAGATCAGCAAACCTCCCGTCAACACAAGTTCTGGAAGAAGCACGGAAATCATGGCTTTCACGGGTATACCTCCGGTGTGTGCTGGGGTTCCTGCACCCGGGTCTGGAGGCTCGTGGAAAGATGGGGGCGAATCACCCGCTGAATTTCTGCAACGGGCGCGTCCAGAACCCGCAGGAACGGTCGGGGATAGACCCCGATCCAGAAGATCAGGATCAGCAGGGGAAGGAAGACGAAAAACTCACGCGGATTCAGATCCATCAGGGGTTCCCGGGGTTGGTGGGGTGTGAGGAAGAGCACCTGTCGGAGCATATGCAGGAGATAGACGGCTGCAAAGATCACCCCCGCGACGCCCAGGGCGCCCAGCAGATGAGAGCGCTGAAAGGCGCCCAGGAGGCTCAGGAACTCACCCACAAACCCGTTGAGTCCGGGGAGCCCCAGACTGGACATGGCCACGATGCCAAGAATGGTGGCAAACACAGGCATTTCCCGGGCCACACCTCCAAAAGCCTCCATCAATCGGGAATGGCGACGCTCATAGAGCATGCCCACGGAGAAGAACAGGGCACCCGTGGAGATCCCGTGGTTGAGCATCTGAAGCATGCCACCGGAAAGGCCATAAACCGTAAAGGAGAACATGCCCAGAAGGATGAATCCCATGTGGGCGACCGAAGAATAAGCGATCAGCCGCTTCATGTCCTTCTGTACCCAGCTCATCCACGCGCCGTAGAGGATGCCGGCCACCCCCAGTGCCATCCAGAGAGAGGCCTGGCGGACAGCCACGGACGGGAAAAAGGGAATGGCAAAGCGGAGCATTCCGTAGGTGCCCATCTTCAGCAACACCCCTGCCAGCAGCACCGATCCCACCGTGGGCGCCTCCACGTGGGCATCGGGAAGCCATGTGTGGAAAGGCACCACCGGGACTTTGATGGCGAAGGCGATCATGAAGCCCAGGAACAGAAGGGTCTGGACGTGCAGCGGCAGGTTCTGTGCCACGCCACGAAGGGCGTCCAGATCAAAGGTCCCGGCTTTCAGGCCCAGATAAAGCACGCCGGCCAGGAGGAACACACTTCCCGCCATGGTGTACAGGAAGAACTTGAACGCCGCATAGAGACGACGTTCGTGCCCCCAGATCCCGATCAGGAGGAACATGGGAAGGAGCATGGCTTCCCAGAACAGGAAGAACAGGAGAAGATCCCGGGCAGCAAACACACCGATCAGGAGTCCTTCCAGAAGGAGAAGGGCGATCCAGTAGGTCCGGACGTGTTTTCGGATCACCTCCCGGGAGTACACCGCGCCGAGAAAGGTGAGAAGGGTGGTCAGGACAATCAGAAGAACGCTCAACCCGTCCACCCCGATACGGTATCCCGCCCCCAGAGGTGGGATCCAGGAGAGGTCCAGGGTAAATGCATATCCTGCACGCGGGAAAGCGCGGAGGAGTGCGGTGGAGAGGAAAAATTCCACCAGCGTGACGGCCAGCACTGCCCAGCCCTGAAAGCGGGTTCGCTGTTCGGGAATCAGCAGAAGCACAAAGGCCGCCACGATCGGGACCCAGATGACCCAGTTCAAAAGGTTCCCCCAGAAAACCAATGTCATGCCTCCTTTTGGAAACAGGTGTTCAATTATACTCCCCGCCTGCTGAATCGTACAGGCCGCGCGGTGTTTCAAAAATGGGAGGGTCCTGCCCGTCCCGGGGTGAAGAAAACCCTGCGGGCCCCCAGGTGGGCGTTCGACCCGCGCCCGAAACGCTTTGTTCGGAAAGGATGCTGTACCCTTTTTGTGGGAAAGATCCGGAAGAATCCCGGACCTGCAGGAGGAAGGGCATGATCGGACTTCTGTTGCTGGCGGTGATTCAGCCCACGCTGAACTATAACCTGGGGCCTTGTTTCCGGGTGATTTCCCTGGATGGGTTCCGGGCGAAAGTACCGGTGAACGTGGAGGTGCGGAAGGGATCCAGTCCGCCGCGATTTGTGTACACCTACGGTGTGATCAACGATCCCCAGAGTTCGCAATCCATTTTTTCATTCACCTTCTTTCCTCGTGGCTTCCCTGATTTTCCGCCCGATAGCGTGGCCTATGCGGACACCCTGATCTGGCCGGTGGTGTGGAGTCCAACCTCCCTCTTCATACCCTGGGGTCCGCAACCGGTGGAAACGCTCACGGTGTGGTTTCCCGCGCTGGGGACCCGGAAGGTGGCGGTGCAGCGTGCACCGGTGGTGGCGGACAGCACCTTCATTCCTTGGGCCTTTCGTCATCGTCCGGAAGACAGTGTTTATGTACATATTTTAAAAGATCTGGATTACGCTGAACGATCACTTCAGGATCTTCATCTGATCGCCCCCGGAGACACGCTTCTGGGGATGGGGGCGGTGAGCCACCTTTTCCCGGCTGTGGGAACATATTACATGCTGGGAGATGAAATTTCTCCCACCACCTGTGAGGACAGAATCGGAC